>NZ_CP063231.1:0-225000 GCF_023612255.1 Luteibacter flocculans
TGGGTGCCTTGTGGATAACTTCAGGCGTCGAAACCGTCCTCCATCCATCCACCTATTATCCACAGGTTCTCAGCCCGTCAATATGCGGATGAGCTGCTCCCAGTCCTGGCGCATGCGTACGTCTTTCTCGCAGAAACCGCGGATGGTGCGGCAGGCATGGAGCACCGTCGTGTGGTCACGGCCGCCGAACGCCTCACCGATCTCAGGAAGGCTGTGCTCGGTCAGCTCCTTGGACAGGGCCATGGCGACCTGCCGGGGGCGCGCCAGCGAGCGTACGCGGCGCTTGGAGAGCAGGTCGGACAGGCGCACCTGGTAGTAGTCGGCCACGGTCTTCTGGATGTTCGGCACAGTCACGGCCTGCGCATGCGTGTTCAGCAGGTCGCGCAGCGTTTCCTCGGCGAAGTCCGTCGTGATCGGCTTGCGGTAGAAATTGGCGCGCGCTGCGAGCGTATTGAGCGCTCCTTCGAGATCGCGCACGTTCGAGCGGATGCGCTTGGCAAGCAACATCGCCACATCCTCCGACACCTCCATGTCCTTCTCGGCCGCCTTGGACAGCAGGATCGCCGCGCGCGTCTCGAAGTCCGGCGGCTCGATGGCCACGGAGAGGCCCCAGCCCAGGCGCGACTTCAGCCGCGGCTCGAGCTTGTCCAGTTCCTTCGGATAGCGGTCGCAGGTCAGGATGATCTGCTGCTTCGCCTCGAACAGCGCATTGAACGTGTGGAAGAACTCTTCCTGGGTCGTGTCCTTACCGGCGAAGAACTGGATGTCGTCGATCAGCAGTGCATCCACCGAGCGGAAGCGTCGCTTGAAGTCGTCCATATTCTTCTGCTGCAGGGCTTTCACCATGCCGCTGACGAACTGCTCCGAGCGCAGGTAGAGCACCTTCGCGCCGGGGTTGTTCTGCATCAGAAGGTTGCCGGCCGCATGCATCAAGTGGGTCTTGCCCAGGCCGGTGCCGCCGTACAGCAGCAGCGGGTTGTAGGCCCGACCGGGATTCATGGCGACCTGCATGGCCGCCGCCTTGCCCAGCTGGTTCGACTTGCCTTCCACGAAGGTCTCGAACGTGTAGTGCGGATCGAGGTTGTGCACGTGCGGCGGCTCGTGCGCAGGCTCCGGTGCGCGCGGCGCCGCATGGGCTGGCGCGCTGGACGGCGCCGACGCAGGCCGGCCCGGCGCCGGACGGCCGCCGGAGGAACCGACTTCCAGCCGCACGGGCATGGCCCGACCGCTGATGTGCTCGACGATCGTGCGGATCTTGTCCAGGTACTGCTCGCGTACCGTATCCAGCGAATACGGGTTCGGCGCGTAGAGGAACAGGCCGTGGCCGTCCTCCCTGGCCTGCAACGGCATAAGCCAGGTATGGACGTCCTCTGACGTCAATTCGCCTTCAAGACGCTCGAGGCAGCGTCTCCACAGTTCACTCATCGGGTATTCTTGCCACAGAAGGGGCGCATGCGCGCGGGGTGGACGTCGAAGTCTAACAGCGTTCCGCCTGCTCCTCGGCCTGTGCGTCACCGGGCCACCGCCGTCGCCCTGCATCCAAGCGGTTGACAGTCTTACGGAATGTCCCGCATACTTTCAGGCCTTTTTCCATCTTCACCCGGATGTAAGCGCCATGAAGCGTACTTACCAGCCCAGCAAGCTCAAGCGTGCCCGCACGCACGGCTTCCGTGCCCGCATGGCCACGGCCGACGGCCGCAAGATCATCAACGCCCGTCGCGCCAAGGGTCGTAAGCGCCTGATCCCGTAAGCGGTTCGCCTGTCGTGCGTGCCGCCGCTCTGCCGCGCGATGCGCGGCTACGCAGCGCCGCCGACTTCGCAGCGTTGCGAACTGTCAGCGGTCGCCTCGGCGGCCGCTGTTTTCTTTTGCGCTTCGGAAACAACACCGCTGGTACGGCGCGCCTTGGGCTCGCCATTTCGAAGCGTTGTTCGAAACGCGCCGTCGATCGCAACCGCATCAAGCGCCTCGCTCGCGAGGCGTTTCGTCGCGCGCGTCCGGATCTCCCACAGGTCGACATCCTGGTCATGGCGCGTGATACCGCCCTTAAAGAGACCGGCGCCACCCTCCTGGCGGAACTCGACGGGCTCTTCCGCCGTATCCGGCCGTTGAAGCCTGAGGGTGCCGACGGCACAATCGCGCGTTGACCTCACGTCCACCCCGCCCCTTCCGGCCAGTCGGCCGTGGCGCCATTCGGATCTGGCCTAAGCAATGAATCAAACGCGCACGCTTCTCTTCTTCGCGCTCATGTTCGTGGCGTACCTGCTGTGGACGGAATGGGAAAAGGACTATGGTCCTCACCCGGTCGCTCCCACGCCTGCGGCTCAGACCGACAGCGGCAAGCCGGCCGCCGATGGCAGCATTCCTGGCGCAGCTGCGCCGGCCAATGTGCCAAACGAGGCCGCGGCGGCCGCCGATGGCAAGGGCCAGCTCATTACGCTGTCGAACGACGTGCTGCGTCTTACCATCGACACGCGTGGCGGCAGCATCGTCCGTTCGGAGCTGCTTGCATATCCGGACGAGCCGGTCACCAAGAAGAACCCGACTCCGCCGCCGGCACGTCTGCTCGACGATCAGCCGGAGCACTTCTTCGCCGCGCAGGATGGCCTGGTCAGCAACAACGGCCCGGCGCCCGACCACCGCGCGCTGTTCCACAGCGAGACCTCGGAAGCCAAGCTCGCCGATGGCCAGAAGACCGTCAGCGTCGATCTCACCTGGACCGACCCTTCGGGCCTCAAGGTCGTCAAGCGCTATACGTTGAAGCGCACCGACTATGTCGTCGAGCTCGATCAGCGCGTGGAGAACGGCACGGGCACCCCGTGGACGGGTAACGCGTACCAGCAGTTGCAGCGCGTGCCCGCCGCCAAGGTGAACTGGTTCAAGGCCTACACGGACCCCGCGCAGCACAGCTTCTTCGGCGCCGCGTGGTACAGCCCGGAAAACAAGTTCGAATCGCTGCCCTTCCTCGACTTTGCGAAGAAGCCGCTGAACCGCCAGATCACCGGCGGCTGGATCAGCATGCTGCAGCATTACTTCTTTGTGGCCTGGATTCCGCCGGCCGACCAGAGCGTGACCTACAGCAGCACCATCGTCGATCCGAGCTCCGCGACGCCGCGCTATCTCGTGCGCGCGTTCGGTCCCGCGATCCAGGTAGCGCCGGGTCAGGCCGCTGACAGCGTTGCTCGGCTCTACGTCGGTCCGAAGCTGCAGGGCACGCTGGACGTCATCGCGCCTGGCCTCGAACTCACCAGCAACTACGGCTGGCTGACGATCATCGCCCAGCCGCTGCACTGGCTGCTGTCGCAGTTGCACGCGATCAGCGGTAACTGGGGCGTGGCGATCATCCTGCTCGTGCTGCTCATCAAGGCCGCGCTGTTCAAGCTCACCGATGCGCAGTTCCGCTCGGGTGCGCGCATGCGCAAGCTGCAGCCGCGGGTCGCTGCGCTCAAGGAGCGTTACGGCGACGACCGCATGAAGATGCAGCAGGCGATGATGGAGCTGTACAAGAAGGAGAAGGTGAATCCGATGGCGGGCTGCCTGCCCATCCTCATCACCTTCCCCATCTTCATCGGCCTGCTTCGCGTGCTCTCCGAATCGATCGAACTGCGCCATGCGCCGTTCTTCGGTTGGATCCACGATCTGTCGGCGCCCGATCCGTTCTACGTGCTGCCGGTGCTCTACTTCCTCGTGACGCTGCTCACGCAGCGCATGATGCCCACGGCCGGTATGGATCCGACCCAGGCCAAGATGATGAAGGTGATGCCGCTGATCTTCGGTGTCTTCTTCGCCTTCTTCCCGTCGGGCCTCGTGCTCTACTGGACGGTGAACGGTGCGACCAGCCTGCTGCAGCAGTGGTGGATCAACCGCAGCGTCGATCGCGCCGACATCAAGGCCAAGACGGCTTAAACCCCAAGCGGCGCGTCGAACGACGCGCCGCTTCGCCATAGCAGGTTCACCATGACCCACGGCGACGACACCATCGCGGCCATCGCCACCGGCGCCGGCGCAGCTGGCGTCGGCGCCGTTCGCGTCTCCGGGTCACTGGCGCCACAGATAGCGCGTGCGTTTCTTGGGCGAGAACCGATGCCGCGGCATGCGCACTTCACGGCATTCCGCGACGCGCAAGGTGATCTGATCGATCGCGGCATCCTGCTCTACTTTCCTGGGCCTGCGTCGTACACCGGCGAACATGTGCTGGAGCTGCAAGGCCACGGCAGTCCGGTATTGCTCGATGCCTTGCTTCGTCGCTGTATCGCACTCGGTGCGCGGCTCGCACGGCCAGGCGAATTCACCGAGCGCGCCTTCCTCAACAGCAAACTCGATCTCGCGCAGGCCGAAGCGGTCGCCGATGTCGTGGCCGCCACGTCGGAAGCCGGTGCGCGAGCCGCGTTGCGTTCGATGGAAGGTGTGTTCTCCGCGCGTGTCGACGATCTGCTCGCTGAACTGATTGCGCTGCGCGTGCACATCGAAGCCGCGATCGATTTTCCGGAAGAAGAAATAGACTTCCTCGCCGATCCGGTCATCGGTGAACAGCTCACGGCGTTGCGCGCGCATCTCGATGCATTGCTCGTCGAAACACGGCGCGGCGTTCGCCTCAACGATGGCATTTCCGTTGCCATCGTCGGCCGTCCAAACGCCGGCAAGTCGAGCCTGTTGAACGCGCTCGCCGGTCAGGAGCGCGCCATCGTCACGGATATTCCGGGCACCACACGCGATGTGCTGCGCGAGTCCGTCCTCATCGACGGCGCCACCCTGGAATTGGCCGACACCGCAGGATTGCGCGATAGCGACGACGTGGTCGAACGCGAAGGCATCCGGCGTGCGCGCGCGCAGCTCGAACGCTGCGACGTCGCCCTCTTGGTCACCGATGAAACCCACGCCGACGCAGATCTCGCCTTCTTCGAAGGCGCGCCAATGCATGCCACGCGACTCGTCGTCATCAACAAGATCGACCTGTCGCACGCCGACGCCCGCAGCGAACGGCGCGACGGCCACGACACGCTATGGCTCTCGGCAAAAACGGGTGAGGGACTGAATACGCTGCGCGACATGCTGCGCCAGCTTGCGACAGCCGGCGCTGGCGACGGTGCGTTCAGCGCGCGTCGTCGACACGTCATCGCGCTGGAAGCCGTGCGCGATCACCTGACCCGCACAGACGCCGCATTACGCGACAGCCGAGCCGGCGAACTCGCCGCGGAAGAACTGCGTCACGCGCAGCACGCCCTCGGCGAAATCACGGGAGCCTATTCCTCCGACGATCTGCTCGGCGCGATCTTCGGGTCGTTTTGCATTGGTAAATGACCGCTCAACACGCCTCGGCAAGCGCGCCCTCGCTACGCCGCTCGGCGGCGACAGAGACCGTCCAGATCGCCAGACCCATCACGGCTAATGCGCTGCCGACCCAACCCGGCGACGTCCAGCCGTAGCCATGTGCTATCGCCAGGCCGCCAAGGAACGGGCCGAGCGCGTTAGCCGTGTTGAAGGCGGAGTGATTGAGAGCAGCGGCGAGACCTTGCGCGTCGCCGGCCACATCCATCAGGCGTGTCTGCAGAATCGTGCCCAACGCACCGCCGATGCCGATGAAGAACACATCGATACTGAGCGTCCATACGTTGCCCGCAGCGAACGGGAAGAGCGCGAGCATGACGATGCTCCACACCAGCAACCCGCCAGCCGTGCGCATCAGTGCGCGATCGGCAAATGCGGGCACGATCATGTTGCCGGCGGTGAGCCCGATGCCGAAGACGCCGATGATCCAAGGCACCGTGTGCAGCGGCATCTGCGTCACCTGGACGAGAATGTGCGCGAGATAGGTATAGACGGCAAACAGACCGCCAAAGCCGATAGCGCCGATGGCGAGCGTGAGCCATACCTGCGGGCGCTTCAGTGCACCCAGTTCGCGAAGCGGGCTCGCGTCGCGATCGGGCGGCACTTCAGGCGCGAATACGGCGATGGCCGAGATCGTCGCGATCCCGAGCATCGCGACGAGTGCGAAGGCCCAGCGCCAACCCACCGCCTGGCCAAGCCAGCTCGCCAACGGCACGCCCACCACAGTCGCAACGGTCAGGCCGAGAAACATCTGGCCGACCGCGCGCGTGCGGCGATCCGCTGGTACGAGCGACGAGGCGACCAATGCAGCGACGCCGAAGTACGCCCCATGCGGCAGCCCGGCGAGGAACCGGAACACAAGCATCCAGTGATAGTTCGGCGACAAGCCGGTCAATCCGTTGAACAGCGTGAACATCGCCATGAGGATGAGCAGCAGGCGACGACGAGGCACGCGCGCACCCAGCACCGTCATGATCGGCGCACCGACCACCACGCCCAGCGCATAGGCGCTGATGACGTGCCCGGCCGTCGGCGCGTCGATGCCCAGCCCCTGCGCGAACAGAGGCAGCATGCTCATCGAGGCGAACTCGGTGGTGCCGATGGCAAAGCCGCCCACGGCGAGGGCGAGGATTACCAGACCGACGTGGCGAGAACGAGTGGGCGGCGCGCCCGTAGTGGCCGCGGGGGAAGAGACGTTCATTGAGGATCCCAGGGTTGATGGGAGTGCGGGACGGTGGTGCGCCGCAGCATTGCTCTAGAATACGCCCGACCCTTGTTCCTAGCCACAGTCACCGCAGCAAGCGCCGGAGAGCCCGCACACATGCACGGTGCAGCCGGGCGTACCGGCCGTCACCTTAAAGCGAGTACCTGATACCCATCAGGCCGGTCGAGACTCGCATCGCGGCGTGTTTCACGCGCCAAGGGTCAGTAGGAGCATGTCCCGTGTAACGCGTCGCGCCGAAGGTGAAGTTGGTCGCCGCTACGCGGATCAGCCGGTACTCGACGAAGGCGGAAACGCGTTCGGTCAGCATCGCGCGGAGTCCGCCCTTCACCTGCCATGCCACGGCGACGTCGTTCGCGCGGTCTCGCGAGTTGAAATGGTTCACCCGTTCGTGGGTATCCGGGGTCATCTCGATGGGGCCCGACGGGTTCGTTTGGTAGGCAACCGCTCGGCGCGCTTCCACCCGCGCGACGCCAAAGCCTACGCCCGCGTAGGGCTCGAACCGTCCCCCGCTGCGATAAGCGAAGACAGCGTTGAACATCACCATCCCGACATCTGTGCGCATGCGGGTGGAAAATCGGTGCAGCCCCGCGCCGTATTTCTTTGTGACGACCGAGGTCGGGTCATCCAGCAAGGCCTGGTACGGGGAACTCCCGACGTGCGCCACTCCTGACGCCTCGGGATTGAACAGGTTTGCATCATGGCGAGGCGCCAGACGCATCCCTTCCACTTCGACTGCAGGTGCCAGACGAAACGTGGGAAGGTCGAACCGATAACCCACATGGGCGCCGAACAATGCGCTGCGCCTCTGCTTGGCGCGGCCCTGCGTGTTCACCACCAGGTCGAAGTCCTTCATGCCGGGAAGAGCGTACTGGCCGCGCATGTGAGACGTTCCGTGCTGCGAGATGTCATGCGTGGCGCCCCATGCGACGCCGCCAAATAGCGCTCCGTAGAAGCCGCCGCCCGATCGCACTTCGGCTGTCGTCGGCGTCGAAGTAGCTGCTAGCGATATCGCAAGAGCAGGGGTCCAACGAAGCTTGCGCCGATGAGTCGGATAGTCCACAAACGAGGTCATTTTCAAATCCATATGAGTAGTGCACCCCTATGCGCACCGCGTGCGAACGGCGCACGAGTGCATCGATCGCCATCGATGACGATTCGCAGGGGTTTGATGGGGATGGGGAGGGGGAAGCTGTCGGCGGAGGCCTCTACCGACAGCAAAGAAAGTGTGGCACACGACACACTTTCTTTGCATACCGAATTATCTCAATCCGGCTCGCGGATGGTTTCGTCGGCAGACCAAGCGATCAGACAGCGCGTTCGTCGCGCACGAATTCGACAAACGCCCGCAACGCCGAGGTCACCCGTCGTTGCCGCGGGTAATACAGCATGAAGCCCGGATACGGCGGACACCAGTCTTCAAGCACTTTCACCAATCGTCCTTCCGCAACGAGCGAGCGCACCTGGTCATCCAGCACCAGCGTGAAGCCCATGCCGGCGAGCGACGCATCGAGCGCCAGGCGAAGATCGCCCAGGGTAAGCCGGCCGCGCACATCGAGTTCGAGTTTCTTGGCGCCTTGCTCGAACTCCCACTTGTAAAGCCGGCCGCTGGGAAAACGAAAGCGGATGCAGTCGTGCTGGAAGAGATCGTTCGGATGCAGTGGTACGCCGTGTCTTGCCACGTACTCGGGTGACGCGACGCAGGCACCGCGTTGTTGTCCGCTGATCGGCACCGCGATCATGTCCTCGGGTACCTGCTCCAGGAAGCGGATACCCGCGTCGAAGCCCGAGGCGACGATGTCGATGAGACCATCGTTGTCTACCGCCTCGAACTGGATGTCGGGATAGCGTTCGAGGAACTGGGGCAGCAAAGCCGGCAGCAGCAACTGCGCGGTGACGCGTGGCATGTTGATGCGTAACGTACCCGCGGGCGTCGCGCGGAAGTTGTTCATTTCCTCCAGCGCTTCACTGACGTCGAACAACGCCGGTTCCAGTCGCTCCAGCAGTCGCTGCCCCGCTTCGGTGAGCGACACGCTACGTGTCGTTCGGTGGAACAGCATCACGCCGAGGCGTTCTTCCAGGTTGCGGATGGCGTAGCTGATGGCCGAGGTCGTCAGGGTCAGCTCCGCCCCCGCCTTGCGGAAGCTGGCGTGCCGTGCGACCGCGGCGAAGGCGGCGAGATGGGAGAGGTTGTCGGGGCGCATGATTATCAAGAATAACTCAACGATTCATCAGATAATCCGCGCTGGCGCGTCGAATTGTTGAGCACTTATCGTTACCGGCCAACGAATGCCCCCCATGAAGAGGATGCTCCCATGTTCGAAGTCCGCGGATTCGCCGCCCATGACGCCACGACGCCCCTCGTCCCCTTCACCGTGCCCCGCCGCGATGTTGGCGCGCACGATATCCATATCGAGATCCTGTACAGCGGCGTCTGCCATTCCGACCTGCACCAGGCCCAGAACGACTGGGGCAACGCCATCTACCCGATGGTCCCCGGCCATGAAATCGTCGGGCGCGTGAAGGCCGTCGGTTCGGCCGTGAAGAAGTTCAAGGTCGGCGATTATGCCGGCGTCGGCTGCATGGTGGATTCCTGCCGCGAATGCGAATCCTGCAAGCGCGATCTGGAACAGTACTGCCTGAACCACACCAGCTTTACCTACAACGGTACCGAGCAGGACCGGACGACGCCGACCTATGGCGGCTACTCGACCGACATCGTGGTGCAGGAGCGCTTCGCGGTGAAGATTTCCGACAAGCTCGACCTCAAGGCCACCGCGCCGCTGCTGTGCGCCGGCATCACCACCTACTCGCCGCTGCGTCACTGGAACGTGGGACCGGGTCAGAAGGTTGGCGTGATCGGCCTCGGCGGCCTCGGCCATATGGGCGTGAAGTTCGCCAAGGCGATGGGCGCGCACGTCACCATGATCACCACCTCCGCCTCGAAGGGCGAAGACGCCAAGCGTCTCGGTGCCGACGCTGTGCTGCTCTCCACCGACGCGGAAGCGATGAAGGCGCAGGCGGCCAGCTTCGACTTCCTGCTCAACACGGTGCCGGTGTCCCATGACCTGAACCCGTACATCAATCTGCTGAAGCTCGACGGCACGATGGTGCTGGTGGGTGTGCTCACGCCGATCGACGGCATGATCGGTGGTGCGCTGATGCTTCCCCGCCGCACGATCGCCGGTTCCGCCATCGGCGGCATGGCCGAGACGCAGGAGATGATGGATTTCTGCGCCGAGCATGGCATCGTGTCCGACATCGAGCTGGTCGACATGGCTTCGATCAACGAGACGTACAAGCGTCTGGTGAAGAACGACGTGCGCTACCGCTTCGTCATCGATATGGCGACGATGCCCGCGGCTTAAACGCTCCGCGAGGCCTTTCCCGTATCGAACGGGAAGGGCCATCGGCGAAAACGAAACGGGCGCTCCCAAAGGAGCGCCCGTTTGCGTTACGGCTCGTGTAACGCCGGAACCGTATTAGCCTGGTGCGGCCTCGGGCATGACCAGCTGTAGCGCCACTTCATGCAAGGGCCGCCCGCTGTTCTCGTCCACGACGAGTGCTCGCACGGGTTTCCCGGTTTCGCGATCGACGAGTTCCGACAGCGGCGAGCCCCCACCGTTGTAACGACGCCCCCATTCCGCCATGGCGGCAAGAATCGGCACGAAATCGCGTCCTGCCTGGGTCAGCATGTACTCGTCTCGCGGCGGGCGCTCGCTGTAGCGCCGCTTCTCCAGCACGCCGGCTTCCGTCAACGCCTTCAGTCGGCGCGACAGGATGTTCGGCGCAATGCCGAGACTGGTGCGGAACTGATCGAACTGGGTCATACCCCGGCTGGCGTCGCGCAGGATCAAGGCACTCCACGCGTCCCCGACGAAAGCGAGACTCCGCGAGATCGCGCAGGTGCCGGAAGAAAGTTTGTCGATGTCCATTGCATTATGATAGCAACGTCACTATCGTATGACAACGCACTAGCTATCACTTTGCAACTAACCCATACGGAGCAACGACATGAGCACTGATTTCAAAGGCACGGCCCTGGTCACGGGCGCTTCCTCGGGCATTGGCGAGGTCTACGCCGAGCGCCTGGCCGACCGCGGCTACGACCTGATCCTGGCCGCCCGCCGCGTGGATCGCCTGGAGGCGCTTGCCCAGAAGATCACGGCACGTACCGGCCGCAAGGTCGAAGTGCTGCGTGCCGACCTCAGCGATCGCAAGGACATTGCTGCCGTCGAACGCCGTTTGGCGGACGACGCCACCATCACCCTGCTCGTAAACAACGCCGGCATCTCGCTCGAAGGCAGCATCCTGGAAAACGGCAGCGAGAACATCGAGCGGATCGTCACCGTGAACGTGCTGGCCCCGACGCTGCTGGCGGCTGCCGCGGCGCAGGCATTCGTTGCCCGCGACAAGGGCGGCATCATCAACATTGCCTCCGTGCTGGCATTTGTGCCGGAAATGATGGACGGCATCTACAGCGGCACGAAGGCGCACCTGGTCGGCATTACCCAGGGACTGGCCGCCAAGCTCCAAGGCACCCAGGTACGCGTGCAGGCCGTGCTGCCAGGCGCCACCCGTTCCGAGATCTGGGAGAAGTCGGGCAAGGACGTGGACGCCATGATGCCCGGCATGGTGATGGATACCGCAGACCTCGTGGACGCCGCGCTGGTCGGCTTCGACCGTGGTGAAGTGATCACCATCCCGCCGCTGCAGGACGAGGCGCAGTACAAGGCGTTCGAAGCCGCTCGCATGGCCATGGCGCCGAACCTGTCGCGCAAAGAGGTCGCACCGCGCTACCGCCAGCACGCCTAACCCTCACTTCCAGCGAGAACAGGGCTTTATCGCCCATTCCCGTATAGCGCCGCACGAAGGCGCGCTAAACTATCGAACTGGCTAGGTTCTCGCGGTTCGGCATGCTCTCCTTCGTGTTCGGCGCCTTCGGGCTGTCCACCCTCTGGTTGCTTCCCCTGATCTGGCGATTCGTCGCCGCGATGGTGCGCCGTCGTCGCCCACCGACGACGGGTCCTGGCGCGATACGTTTTTGGACCGGCCTCGTCCTGGTGTTGCTCGCCAGCGCCACACTCGAAGGCCTGGTGGTGGCGCATTACACCGACGATCCCAGCGCCGGTGGCGTGGTTTGCCGCTGGCTCGCATCGGGCGCCACCGGCGTGCCGGGCGCGTTCCCCAGTGTTGTTCTCTGCCTCGTCGCGCTGGTCATCGCACTGCCGTGGTACCTCGGCGTGCCGTGGTCGGCGTTTCTTGCGCGCACTACCACCTTGTTGGAGCCGATGGGCGCAGGCGCGATTGCCGCGGCACGGCGCCTCATGTCGCGCGGCGCCTCGCGTCGTAGCGAGCGCCGCAGCGCGGGCGCCACACGCCGCCCCGGTCGAGCGCCCGCGCGCCGGACGCCGCGACCGGAGCCAATCCGTCAACGTCCCACGGCACCCGCACGTGCGACGACGGCAGCGCCTTCCGTTGCTCCCGTATCGGTTCGCCCCTCGGTCACCACACCCGTGCCGCCGCGACGCCATGCACGTGCTGAAACCGTGATCCGGGAACCCTGGCTGGCGCCGAAGACCCTGGCCGCCGAGAGCGAGACGACCGCCCCGCTGCTGTCACGCCCCGTACCGCCTGTACCGCCCGAGCCGCTTCTCCTCGTCGAACCGGAGCCCGTCGTCGACGCAGCGCCGAGCGCGATCGTCGACGCGATTCCCGTCCCGCCGCCGGTCAAGCCGGTGTCGCGTTTCGCCATTGCCGCGAACGACGAGTTGCCCGAGGCGTCGCCGCGCGCCGTCACGCTCACACCGACCCGTCCATTGCGCGCAGCCACGTCGTCGAGCGTTTCTCTTCCGCCGCTGACGTTGCTTGCTGCCCCGCGCCACGATGCATGGGCCGTCTCGGACGCAGAACTCGCCGAAACCGGCGAACTGATTGAACAGCGCCTGCGCGAGTTCAAGGTACCTGTGCAAGTCGTCGGCGCCTCGGCCGGGCCGGTCATCACGCGCTATGAAGTCGAGCCCGCCGTCGGCGTGCGCGGCAACCAGATCGTCGCGCTGATGAAGGATCTGGCACGTGGTCTCGGTCGCACATCGATCCGCGTGGTCGAAACCATTCCGGGCAAGACCTGCATGGGCCTCGAACTGCCGAACGAGCAGCGACAGATGATCGCGCTCTCGGAAATCCTCGATTCCGCCGAATACAGAGACTCCGATTCGCTGCTCACGCTCGCGATGGGCAAGGGCATTACCGGCGAGCCGGTGGTGGCCGACCTCGCCAAGGCGCCGCACATGCTCGTCGCCGGCACGACGGGCTCGGGCAAGTCGGTGGCGGTCAACGCGATGATCCTGTCGATGCTCTACAAGGCCACGCCTGAAGACGTCCGCATGATCATGATCGACCCGAAGATGTTGGAACTCTCGGTCTACGAGGGCATCCCGCACCTGCTGGCGCCCGTGGTCACCGACATGAAGCTCGCCGCGAACGCGCTGAACTGGTGCGTGGCGGAAATGGAAAACCGCTACAAGGTGATGTCGGATCTGCGCGTGCGCAATCTCGCGGGCTACAACCAGAAGGTGCGCGAGGCGCGCGCCGCCGGCAAGCCCTTGTTCAATCCGTTCCCCGCGCATCCCGAAGTACCGGAGCATCTCGACACGCTACCGATGATCGTCGTCGTGATCGACGAGCTGGCCGACTTGATGATGGTCGCTGGCAAGAAGATCGAGGAACTGATCGCGCGGCTGGCACAGAAGGCACGCGCCGCAGGTATCCACTTGATCCTCGCGACGCAACGTCCCTCGGTCGATGTCATCACCGGCCTCATCAAGGCAAACATCCCCACGCGCGTCGCGTTCCAGGTCTCGTCGAAGATCGACTCGCGCACCATCCTCGATCAGATGGGTGCCGAAAGCCTGCTGGGCCAAGGCGACATGTTGTTTCTTCCTCCGGGTACGGGCTATCCGCAGCGCATCCATGGCGCGTTCGTCGCTGACGAGGAAGTGCATCGCATCGTGGCGTGGCTCAAACAGTTCGGCGAGCCCGACTACAAGGAAGAAATCCTCGCCGGCCCCGCCAGCGAAGCAACGGAAGGCGAAGTGGGCGACGACGGGATGGACGCCGAGCTCGACCCGCTCTACGACGAAGCAGCAGCGTTCGTGCTGCGCTCGCGCCGCGCATCGATCTCGTTCGTGCAGCGCCAATTCCGCATCGGCTACAACCGCGCAGCCCGCCTCGTCGAAGCCATGGAAGCCGCCGGCCTCGTCTCGTCGATGGGCATCAACGGCCAGCGCGAAGTGATTGCGCCTGGGCCGCAGGACTAGCTTATAGGCGGCTGACCGGTGCGAAAACGAATGAGGCCGGGCCACCGCAGGGTGACCCGGCCTCATGTTTATCGAAGTACTTATTCCTTGGTCAGCAGCTTCAACGGCACCGCGATCGACTTCTCGACCGGCTGCTTGTCGATGAGCTTCTTCGCCGTTTCGACGCCGAGCTTGCCGATCTCTTCCGGCTGCTGTGCGACGGTGGCGGCCATGGCGCCGCTCTGCACGGCGCTCTTGCCGTCCGGCGTGCCGTCGAAGCCGACGACGAGCACGTTCTTGTTCTTGCCTGCCAGCGCCTGTACGGCACCGAGGGCCATTTCGTCGTTCTGCGCGAAGATTGCCTGCACGTCCGGATTGCCCTGCAGCAGGTTCTCGCTCACCGAGAGGCCTTGCGCGCGATCGAAGTTCGCAGGCTGGCTGGCGACGATCTTCATGCCGGTGGTGGCGACTTCGTCGTCGAAGCCCTTGCCGCGCTCGCGAGCGGCCGAGGTGCCGGCCACGCCCTGCAGTTCGATGATGTTGCCCTTGCCGCCCAGCGCCTTGGCCAGATAGTCGGCAGCCATCTTGCCGCCCGCCACGTTGTCGGAAGCGATGTGCGAAGCGACCTCGGCACCGTCGACGCCGCGGTCGAGCGTGACGACGGGAATGTTCGCGCGCTGCGCGGACTGCACGGCGCCAGCGAGCGCAGAGGAATCGGTCGGGTTGAGCAGGATCACCGAGACGTGCTTCTGGATCAGATCCTCCACGCTGGAGATCTGCCGCGCCGGGTCGTCCTGCGCATCGACGACGACGAGCTGCACGCCCGCCTCTTTCGCGGCCTTCTGCGCGCCGTCCTTCAGCTCGACGAAGAACGGATTGTTCTGCGTGGAAAGAGCAAGGCCAACGACCGGCGTGCCCGAGGCAGCGCTACCGCCCGCCGTGCCGGCGGTGGCAGGAGCGGATTCGCCCGGACCCTGTTGCGAACAAGCCGAGAGAAGCGTCGCCGCGGCCGCGGCAAGGAAAGTGAGTTTGCGCATGGTGTGTTCCTCGTTGGTATTACTGCCGCCTGTCGAGCAGGACGGCGATCAGGATGACGATGCCCTTCACCACCTGCTGGTAGAACGAGCTTACGCTGAGCAGGTTGAGACCGTTGTTCAGAAAACCGATGAGCAGCGCACCGACAAGCGTGCCGAACAGCCAACCGCGGCCGCCCGACAGGCTGGTGCCACCGAGCACCACCGCGGCGATGGCGTCGAGTTCGTAGCCGGCGCCGGCGGTCGCCTGCGCCGAATAAAGACGCGACGTGAGCACGATGCCCGCGAACGCCGAGAGCAGACCCGACAAGCCGTAGATCGCCAGCTTCATCGGCGACAGGCGCACGCCGGAGAGTCGCGCCGCTTCCTCATTGCCGCCGATCGCCACGACGTGACGACCGAAGACGGTACCGCGCAACAGGAAGGCGCAAAGCGCGAAGGCGACGAACATCCAGATCACCGGCAGCGGGATCAGGTTGGCGACATAGCCACCGCCGAGCAGGGCGAAGCTCGGATTGGTCACGGGAATGGGGCTGCCCTGCGTGTACGACAGCGTGACGCCGCGCAGCAGCGTCATCGTGCCGAGGGTAGCGATGAACGGCGCCACCTTGCCCCACGACACCAGCGCGCCGTTGATCATGCCGAGCACGAGACCCAGCAGCAGACCGGCACCCGCGGAAAGCACCATCCCATGACCCGCCGCCATCAGTCCGGCAGTCACGGCACCCGTGAGCGCGAGAATCGCGCCGACCGAAAGATCGATACCGCCCGCCAGGATCACGAAGGTCATGCCGAACGCGATCAGTGCGTTGATCGACACCTGGCGAAGCACCGTGAGCAGATTCCCTGTGGTGAGGAAGTCCGGGCTCATGATCGAGAGCACGATGAAGAGAAGCACCAGGCCGATCACCGAGCCGAGGCGCTGGAGGAGCGGCGCCATGCGGCTCCAGGTCATTTGCAGCGTCATGTCACTTGCCTCCGGTCGCGGCGGTCATCACGGCTTCCTGCGTGGCACCGTGGCCGTCCAGCAGGGCAGTTGCACGACCCTCGTGCATGACGAGGATGCGGTCGCTCATCGCGAGCACCTCCGGCAGTTCCGAGGAAATCATGAGGATGGCCACGCCCTGCTCCGCGAGTTGGTTGATGATGTGGTAGATCTCGGCCTTGCCGCCGACGTCGACGCCGCGTGTAGGCTCGTCGAGAATGAGTACGCGCGGCTTCAAGGCCAGCCATTTCGCCAGCACGACCTTCTGCTGGTTGCCGCCGGATAGCGCACGTACGTTGAGTTCCATGTCGCGCGCGCGGATCTTCAACGCCTCGATGAGGCCGCGCGTCTGTTTCTTTTCGCTGGCGCGATCGACGAGGCCTGCATGCGCGGGCACGCGCGGCAGGCTCACGTTTTCGCGCAGACTCAGGTCGAGCACGAGTCCCTGCGCCTTGCGGTCCTCCGTGACGAAGCCGAAACCGGACTGGATCGCATCATTCGGCGACGTGGGCGTCACGACCTTGCCGTCGAGGGTGATCGTGCCTTCACTGGGCTTGTCGAGGCCGAACAACAGGCGCGCCAGCTCGGTACGGCCCGCGCCAAGCAGCCCGGCCACACCGAGCACTTCGCCCGCATGCAGGTCGAAGCTCACGTCGCGCACCATGCCGCCGCTGATGTGTTCCACCTTGAGGCGCACGTCGCCGATGTTCGGCGTGCGTGTGGGGAAGCGTGCATCGAGCGTGCGGCCCACCATCATCTTCACGACTTCGTCGAAAGCGAGACCCGGCACCGGGCGGGTGCCGACGAAATGACCGTCGCGCAGCACCGAGATGCGATCGCACAGCGCGAAGATTTCTTCCATGCGGTGGGACACGTAGACGATGCCGGTGCCCTGCGCGCGCAGGTCGCGGATGAGCTTGAACAGCGTGTTGGTCTCGTGCTCGGTCAAAGCCGCCGTGGGCTCGTCCATGATGAGCACGCGCGCGTTCTGGCCGAGCGCGCGTGCGATCTCCACCATCTGCTGCTGACCCACGGAGAGGCGTTCGACGAGTGTGGCGGGATCGAGGCGCTCCATGCCCACGCGAGCAAGCCATTCCATCGCGCGCCGGGTCATGGCGCGATGATCGAGCAGGCCGAAGCGCTGGATCTCGCGGCCGAGGAAGAGATTGTCCGCCACGCTGAGCGCGGGAATGAGGTTCAGTTCCTGATGGATGATGGCGATGCCGTGCTTCTCGGCATCGGCCGGCGTGGCGATCGACGCCGGCTGACCATCGACTTCGAGCGTGCCGGCATCGGGCGCGTAGATCCCAGTGAGGATCTTCATCAGCGTGGACTTGCCGGCGCCGTTCTCGCCCATCAGCGCGTGCACTTCGCCAGGAAGCAGTTCGAAGTCCACGCCTTCCAGCACTTTCACGGGGCCGAACGACTTATGGATGCCTCGCATCCGGATGAGCGGTGCGGCACTCATCAGAAGGTCACGCCAGCGTGCAGGATCACGTTCGCATAGGCCGACGTCTCGCCCGTGCGTACGACGGCAACGGCGCGCGCGGTCGCGCGTTTGAAGTCCTCATGCGCGACGTCATCGACCGCCACGCCCTCTTTCGTCAGCCGTGCGGCCAGCGCCACCAGGGCGCTGTTGCGTTCGTGGATCTCACTGGCGAAGGTCGCGCGCTCGACTGCCAGTTCCGCGAAGATGGCCTCGAACACGACGGAGAATGACGGCGTGCCGGGAAGCACGGCGAGATCGATGCAGGGCACGCCAGGGGGCACCGGCAGGCCCACGTCGGCGATCACCAGCGTATCGGTGTGCCCCATGGCGGCGATCACACGATTCAGCTCGGCATGCAGCAGGCCGCCGCGCCTCACGAGTGAGCCTCCAGAAAGGCGTTCAGCTCGTCGACCCGAGGCATGCCGTCCTGCGCACCCAGCCGGGAAACGGCGATCGCTGCGGCGGCACAGGCCTTACGCACCGCAACGTCCAGTCCTTCTTGGAGATACATCGCCAGCGCCGCGTTGAAGGTGTCGCCAGCGCCCGTGCTGTCCACGGCCTCGACCTTGAAGCCGCTCTGATGGCGAGGCTCGTCGTCGCCGTCGCGGAACCACGCGCCGTCTTCGCCGCGCGTCAGCACCACCGGACACGGGGCGCGCCGCATCAGCTCGCGGAAATCGGAAGTGGATTCCGCACCGAGCACCGTCGTAAGTTCGTGTTGGTTCGGCGTAAGGAAGCGCACGTGCGCGAGCCACTCCACGGGGAGGCGTTGCGCGGGCGCCGGATTGAGAATGACCGGAACGCCCTCTTCCCGCGCCACACGCAGCGTGGCTTCCACGGCATCGAGTGGGATTTCCAACTGGACGAGCAGCGCATCGGCGCCGCGAACGACGACGCGAGCCGCCTCGACCTGAGCGGGCGTGACGCGACCATTGGCAGCGGGCACCACCACGATGTTGTTCTCGCCACCCGCCACGGTGATGGACGCGGTACCGCTGCCGATGCCTTCGAGGCGTGCCACGTGAGTGACGTCGACGCCCTCTGCCACAAGGCCGTCGTAGAGCTGCTGGCCGAACGCGTCGTCACCGACGGCGCCGACCATGCTGACGCGGGCACCGAGGCGCGCGGCAGCGACGGCCTGGTTGGCGCCCTTGCCGCCCGGCACGGTGAGAAAGCGATCTCCCGTCAGCGTTTCGCCCGGCTCGGGGAAGCGCGGTGCGAGAGTGACCAGGTCCATATTGATGCTGCCGACGACGACGATTCGCGTCATGCCGAGTGCTCCGGGGACAGTGCGCGGAACATCCGATGTTCACGGGTAGGGTTCAAGCTAGCGGCGCAATATACGCCTTTGCATGCGCAAGTTGCTTTCACACGCATGCTTTCGACTAGCGAGACAGTCCGCGGGACTCGAGTTGCGCAAGATAGGCGGGCCACGCGGTGTCGTAGGCGCGGCCGAGATCGTAGAGCGTGTCCCAACCGAAGATGCCGCTTGCGTGGCCATCGTCGAAGCGGATCAGCACGCCGTAGTGGCCGGTCGGTTCGAGTGCCACGATGCCGACGTCGCGCTTGCCATGCACGAGCACCTTCTGGCCCGGGCCGTGGCCTTGCACCTCGGCGCTGGGCGAGTTCACTCGCAGGTATTCGTAGGGAAGGCGGAACCGCTCGTCGTTGTCGAACGCCACCTCGAGAAGGTGGGAGGCCTGATGCAGGGTAATTTCGACGGGACGGGGATGCGACATGGCAGGTCTTTCTGTGGGAGTCGCTTTCTAACTCTGTAGGAACCGCTACGGTGCCTATCTGGTGGGAGCCAGCCTGCTGGCGATGGGAGTTTGCCTCACCGCTTCATCGCTTCGTTGGCTTATCGCCACCAGGGTGGCTCCTACCTTCGCTTCGTGGGCTTCTCGCCGCCATGGCGGCTCCCACAACACACCACATCACACCAATGGGTCGTCAGTTGGCCCGACCGAAGCCGTCGCCGGTGCCTTGTTCGAGCGGTGGCGGATCGCCCGCCACGGCCAGCAGGGCGGTGGCGTAGGCGTCTTCCATGCTCACGGTCGAGACTTCGTCCCAGGCGAAGAACGACGGCTCGCGCAGCCATTCCGCATCGGGCGTGATCTCCTGCATGTTGAAGCCGTCTTCTTCCACGCTGACGACGCGGCCGATGTAGCAGACCTCGGACTCGTCTTCGCTGTCCACGTGCACACCGATGACCGGCGCATGCAGCGCGGCGGCCTGGACGACCTGAGTGATGTCGTCCAGCGGGAAGTCCGCGGGCGGTGTCGGGCGGATGCCCTTCAGCGCGAGTGCCTTCTCCAGGAAGCCAGCGTGCTTGTCGGGCGCTTCGAATTCCGAGATGTCGCGATGCCGCATGATGTACATGCCGTCATAGCTGACACCGTCGCCGATGACCCACAGCAGGAAGAACTCGCGGCCGACGCCGCCCACGTAGCCGCAGAAGCTGCCGTGCTCGAGTTCATCGCGCCACAGACGTACCAGTTGGCCACTGTCCTGCGCTTCGCGCAGCGTGGCCCGCTGACCGTTGGTTTTGAGTTGAATTACCTTGCCCATATACGTCAATAGTTTAGCAGAGGGGGTGGCCCTCGGTGTTCAGAGGATGTAACGGCTCAAATCCTCGTCCTTGACGAGCGAAGCAAGGTTTTTATCGACATATTCGGCGTCGATCTCATATTTTTCGCCGGACTTGTCAGCGGCTTCGAAGGAGATGCGCTCCAGAAGCCGTTCCATCACCGTATGCAGGCGCCGGGCCCCGATGTTTTCGGTGCGCTCGTTGACCTGGAAGGCCACGTCGGCAAGCCGGTCGATGCCCGACTCGGTGAAGTCCAGCGTCACGCCTTCCGTATTGAGCAGCGCAACATATTGCTTCGTGAGCGCGTTGTTCGGCTCCCGCAGGATGCGTTTGAAGTCGTCCACCGACAGGGCGCTCAGCTCGACGCGAATCGGCAGTCGACCCTGCAGTTCGGGAATCAGGTCTGAAGGCTTGGCGAGGGAGAACGCGCCCGAGGCGATGAACAGGACGTGGTCCGTCTTGATCGAGCCGTACTTGGTGGAGACGGTGGAGCCCTCGACCAGCGGCAGCAGGTCGCGCTGTACGCCTTCACGGCTCACGCCCGCACCGCCCCACTCGGAACGCTGAGCGACCTTGTCGATCTCGTCGATGAAGACGATGCCGTTCTGCTCGGCGATATCCACCGCACGGCTGCGCAGTTCCTCGTCGTTGAGCAGCTTACCGGCCTCTTCTTCCACAAGGAGTGGGCGGGCCTGGCGGATGGTCATCTTGCGCTTCTGCGACTTCTGGCCGCCGAGGTTCTGGAACATCTTGCCCAGCTGCTGGCTCATTTCCTCCATGCCCGGCGGGGTCATGATTTCCACGCCGACGTTCATGGCGATATCGAGCTCGATCTCACGGTCGTCCAGGGCACCCTCGCGGAGCTGCTTGCGCAGCTTCTGCCGGGTGTCGCTGTCGATGGCGGGCGCGGCGCTCCCGGTATCGTCCCAGCCGCTGGGCTGGCGCCGGGGCAGCAAGGCGTCAAGCAGGCGATCCTCGGCGGCATCTTCGGCCTGGCTGCGCACGCGGCCCTTCGCCTGGTCGCGCACCAGCTTGTAGGACACGTCGGCAAGATCGCGGATGATCGATTCCACGTCCTTGCCCACGTAGCCGACCTCGGTGAACTTGGTGGCCTCCACCTTCACGAACGGCGCGTTGGCCAGCGTCGCCAGGCGGCGGGCGATCTCTGTCTTGCCGACACCGGTCGGGCCGATCATCAGAATGTTCTTTGGCGTGACCTCGTCGCGCATGCTCGGGTCCAACTGCATGCGGCGCCAGCGATTACGCAGCGCGATGGCGACGGCGCGCTTGGCGTCGTGCTGGCCGATGATGTAGCGGTCGAGTTCGTTGACGATCTCGCGGGGAGTCAGTTCGGACATCGGCTCAGAGCTCTTCGATCGAATAGTTGTGATTGGTGTAGATGCAGATATCGCCGGCGATCTTGAGCGCTTTTTCGACGATCGTGCGTGCATCCAACTCGGTGTTTTCCATCAGCGCCAAGGCCGCGGACTGCGCGTACGGGCCACCCGAGCCGATGGCGATGAGCCCATGCTCCGGTTCGAGCACGTCGCCGTTACCCGAAATCAGCAGAGACGCCTCCTTGTCGGCCACGGCCAGCATGGCTTCGAGGCGGCCCAGGCGGCGGTCGGTACGCCATTCCTTGGCCATTTCCACGGCGGAGCGGGTGAGGTTGCCGCCGTGCTTCACCAGCTTTTCCTCGAACAGCTCGAAAAGGGTGAAGGCATCGGCCGTGGCGCCCGCGAAGCCGGCGAGCACGTCGCCCTTGCCCAACCGGCGCACCTTGCGCGCGTTGGCCTTCATCACGGTATTGCCGAGGGTGACCTGTCCGTCACTGCCGATGACGACCTTGCCGTCGCGGCGGACGCAGACGATGGTCGTGGCATGCATCGGTTCCATAGTGCGTTCCTTGGGGGAGACCGGAGAGGTGGGGGCCCCCAGGGGAGGTCGCAAGCCTCGGGGCGTGCCGCACCGACGTTCGCCCGCATGGCGACGGTTCCCGGGGGCTCAGCTCTTCCGTTTCGCCCGCGGATGCGCCGCGTCGTACACCTTGGCGAGGTGCTGGAAATCCAGATGCGTATAGATCTGGGTGGTGGCGATGTCCGCGTGGCCCAGCAGCTCCTGCACGGAGCGTAGGTCGCCGGAGGATTCGAGCATGTGGCTGGCGAAGGTGTGCCGAAGCATGTGCGGGTGCACGCGCTTGGACTGGCCGCTGGATAGCTTCGCGAGGCGTTGCTGCACCGCTCTTTGGCCGAGCGGCGCTCCCCCGCGGCCCTTGAACACCGGCTTTTCGGGTGTGGCGCCGCCGAGGGCCGCCAGCGCGCGCAAGGCCGCGATGGCATGGCGCCCCACAGGCAGGATGCGCGTCTTGTTGCCCTTGCCGAGCACGCGCACCTGACCGTCGTCGAGATCGAGGTCGCCCCAGTGCAGCCCGCATAGCTCCGACAGGCGCAGGCCGCTGGAATAGAACAGTTCCATCATGGCCGTGTCGCGCGGCGCGAGCGTGCCGCCCAGGTTGGTCTCGACCAGCGCCTTGGCCTCATCGACGTCCAGCACCTGGGGCAGTTTGCGCCGTACCTTGGGGCCGCGTACGCCAGCGACCGGGTCGTGGGCGAGACGCCCTTCGCGGCTGAGGTAGCGGAACAACGTACGGCAGGCGGAGAGCAAACGCTGAATGCTGTTGGGCTCCAGGCCGGGCGTGCCCTTACCGGGCCCGAACGGTGGCGGCCGGTGCAGGCGGGCGATCATCGTGCGCATGCGCTCGGGGGTCAGCCGGTCGAAGCTGTCGAGGCCTTCCGCCTCCATGAACGCCAGCAGCTTGTCCAGGTCGCGCCGGTACGCCGCCAGGGTGTGCGCTGACGGCGCCCGCTCGGCGGCAAAGTGGCCGAGAAAGGCGTCGACGGCCTGCGCCGGAGTCACGCCACCTTCCGAGCTCGTTCGATGGCGGAGCCGACGGTCGTCGAGATCATGTCCAGGAACAGCGTGCCCATGCCGGGATGGAAACGGTCGGGGTCGGCACTGCCGATGGCGAGCAGCGCGTCGTTGCCGATGCGCATCAAGGCGGCGGAGCGGACCTCGGGGGCTTCCGAACCGAACAGGCGGTGAAGCTTGTCTGCCGCCAATCGTCCCGCCACAGGGTCGCCATGCGCCAGGAACGACGAGAACTCCGGCAGCCCGGACGTGCCTTGCGGCTCGCGCAGCAGCCACGGCTCGTCGGGAAGCCCGGAGAGATCCCCGAAGAAGACCAGGCGCACGCGTTCGGACTGGAAGTCGTCGGTGAGGCGGCGTACCACCTGGCGCACCGTGTCTTCGATGCCGCCCGCGCCGAGCAGCGCCAGCATGAGGCCATGCACGCGCCGCATCAGCTTCTCATTGTCGGCCGCGACGGTGGTCAGCTCCTTGAGCCGGCCTTCCAGTTCCGCGTTCTTCTCGCGCAGGCCACGAAGCTGATGCACGGCGAGCGACGCGGCCGGGCCGTTGGCGCTCGGCAGCACGAGTTCGTTCGCCAGATCGGGGTACGCGGTGAGGAAGTCCGGGTGCCGGCGCAGGTAGGACGCCACCGTGGCTGGCTTGATATCGCCGTCGATCGCGGTGTCGGTCATGCGTACGTCCTCGGGGATGGTGCGTGTGCGGTGTGTGCGCAGTGTGCCGGGTTCGCGGCCTTACGTCACACCTCGCCTTCGAAGACGAAGGCGGCGGGGCCGATCATCCACAGCGTGTGCCCCGGGCCCTGCCATTCAATCGTAAGGGTGCCGCCGGGCAGTTCGACGTCCACGATGGAAGCGGCAAGTCCGAGCGCGTGGGCCACCGCGGCGGCGGCGCATGCGCCTGTACCGCAGGCGCGCGTCCACCCGCTGCCACGTTCGTGAACACGCAGACGGATGTGATTAGGGCCGAGGCGCTGGGCGAAGCCCACGTTGACGCCTTCGGGGAAGACGGGGTGGACCGTGAGCAGCGGTCCGAGCCGATCGACGCGCGGATCGGCAAGATCGTCGACGAAGACGACCGCATGCGGATTCCCCATGGAAACGGCGCCGAAACTCACGTCTTCGCCTCCCACCGGCGCGGTGTAGATCGCGTGCAGCGGACGGTCCAGCGGAATGGCGGCGGGCGTGAAGTCCGGTTCGCCCATGTCGACGACCACCCTACCCTCGCCGAGTACGCGCACGGTAACGGGGCCCGAGGGGCTTTCGAGGCGAACGTCCGTATCCCGTTCGATCGCGCCGTCCCGATACAGCCATGCCGCCACGCAGCGCACGCCGTTGCCGCACTGACCCGACGGCGAGCCGTCGGCATTCCAGATGCCGTAGTAGAAGGCGCAGGACGGATCGCGCGGCGGCTCGATGCTGATGAGCTGGTCGAAACCGATGCCGGTGTGGCGATCGGCCAGGGCTGCGACGCGTTCGGCGTTCGGCACGCGCGGTGCGTCCTCGCGCCAGTCCACGATCACGAAATCGTTGCCGATCCCATGCATCTTGGTGAAACGCGAAGGCATGGCCGCTTACTGGTGGATCAGTGGATTGAACGGCGAACGCGACGTGCTGGCCGACGCAGGCGCCACCGAATGGGTACTGGCGGCTGTGGCTGGGTGCGCGCCAGCCTGCGGCGTAGCGGTGGCCGTCGCGGCGGGCGGCGGCGGCATGAACAGCGGGCCCTTGTTACCGCAACCGGATAGCGTGGCGACGGCGGTGGCAAGGACGATCGGCAGGATGAGTCGGCGCATGGGCTTCTTCCCGGAAACGAAGCTCAGTATAGCCTCGTCGTCAGAGCCGTTTCTCGAACCGGAACGCGTCCGAGCCGTCGGCATAGTACTTGGCGTATTCGCCGATCCGTTCATAGCCGAGCCGCTCGTAGAGCCGGATGGCAACGGCATTGTCCTTGCGCACTTCGAGCCGCAGCGAGTGGCATCCGCGCGCACGCGCGGCTTCCTCGGAGGCTTCGATCAGCGCGGAGCCCACGCCCTTTCCCTGTGCCTGCGGTTTCGTCGCGAGCGAATACAACCGCGCGACGGTCGTGCCCTTGCGGAAGAACACCACCGCGGTGCCGAGAAACCGCCGATGGTTGGCGCTGGCGACGAGCACCAGCGCGCTCTCGCTGTCCAGATGCTTGCGGTACTGGGCGCGGCTCAGTCGATCCTGGGCGAAGCTCGATTCCTCGAGCGCGACGAGATCGTCGAGATCGCTCACTTCGGCGCGACGAACGCGCACCGCAGCGGTAACCGGGGGTGGACGCATGCGCTTTGGGAACTCCGGCGCGGGGGAAGGAAAGGAAGCCGAGCGGGCTTGGGCAAGCGCGGCACTGTAGACCTCGCGCCGGCCCGGATCAATGACTTTTTCATGAACCCGGCGGGCACTTCGGCGACACCGTGGCTTGTGCGTCGCGCCATCGGAAGCACACACTTCGGCCTTGGCGAAACCAACGACCCCGGGCGGGGTCGACTGCGTGCCTTTCGCCGTCTGTCGAGGTCACATGAGCCGGCTCGTCATCGTCGTGGAGAAAGCCTCGGACTGGGGCTCGTATTACCCGTCCGCCGATGTCGTCACCGCCATGGATTACCTCCGTCAGCCGGTGGGCGGCGACGACGAACGCACGCACGTCATCAATCTCTGCCGCAGCTACAAATACCTCGGCACGGGCTACTACGTCTCGTTGCTGGCCGAGGCGCGCGGACACAAGGTCATCCCTTCCGTGCGCACGGTGAACGACCTGCGCCGTCGTTCCCTCTACGGTCTGGATGTCGACGACCTCAACCAGAAGCTCGCCAACTTCCTGCCGGCCGGTGGCCGCGATACCACCGATTTCGGCGTGCTGGTGTATTTCGGTGAGACCGCCTATCCGGATCTGCAGGATCTTGCGAGGCAGTTGTTCGACATGTTCCCTTGCCCGCTCATGCGCATCGAGTTCGAGCGCGATCGTGTGTGGCAGGTGGCGTCGATCAAGGCCGTGGGCCTGCACACGCTCGACGATGCGCAGGAGGACGCCTTCGCTCAGGCGCTGGACAAGTTCTCGCGCAAGATCTGGCGCAAGCCGCGCGCGCGTCGGCGGTTCCGTTACGACATCGCGATGCTGGTCGATCCCAACGAGAAGATGCCGCCGTCGAACAAGAAGGCGCTGAAGCACTTCATCGAAGCGGGCAAGCATCTCGGTATCGAGGTCGATCCCATCGGCCGAAACGATTACCAGCGTCTCGCCGAGTACGACGGCCTGTTCATCCGCGAGACCACCGCCAGCGACAACCACACCTATCGCTTCGCCCACCGCGCCGAAAAGGAAGGCATGGTGGTGATGGACGATCCCACGTCCATCCTCCGCTGCACGAACAAGATCTTCCTGAATGACCTGATGGTGGCGCGCAAGCTCGCCACGCCGACGACGGAGATCCTCTACCGCGACGACACCCGGCGCCTGCGCGACCTGCCCGAGCGCCTGGGCTTGCCGATCGTGCTGAAGATTCCCGATGGCTCGTTCTCGCGCGGCGTGGTGAAGGTGGAAACGCCCGAGGCCCTGGAGAAGGCCGCTGCCGAGCTTTTCTCGCACAGCGCCTTGCTGATCGCGCAGGAATACCTCTATACGGAATTCGACTGGCGCATCGGCGTGCTCAACCACGAGCCGCTCTATGCCTGCCAGTACTTCATGTCGCGCGGCCACTGGCAGATCTACAACCACGGCGCCAAGGGCACGGCGAAATCCGGCGGGTTCCGCACGGTGCCGGTGCGCGACGCGCCAGCCGAGGTGGTGAAGCTCGCGCTCAAGGCCACACAGACCATCGGCGACGGCCTGTATGGCGTCGATTTGAAACAGGTCGGTGACCGCCCGGTGGTCATCGAAGTGAACGACAACCCGTCCATCGACGCGGGCGTCGAGGATGCCTACCTGGGCGAAGACCTGTACCTGCGGATCATGCAGGAGTTCCTGCGTCGGCTCGAAATGAAGCGGCTGGGCATTTCAGGCTGACGGTAGCTTTTCACCGCCGCAGCAAGGCGGCCAGCAGCGACATCGGCAGGCTCGGCTTCATGGCGACCAACACGCTGGCCGGCGCCAGGAGCAGCCAGAAGGCAGGCGTCCAGCCCCAGGTCTCGCTATGCCCGGACAGCGGGGTGAGCAGGAGCAGCAGCGCGCCGGCGGCCAGCCAGGCAAGGGCGATGAGGGCGCGAAGGCGGCGTGGCGAGAGCGAGTCGTGCATGGCGTATCCGGCATCGGGTGGCGGTGAGACGAGGCTAGGCGGCCTGGGTCTCACGGATCGCGACGGGGCGCGGGTTGCTAGAATCCACGCGCCGGGCGGCGTGCCCGGGACCGTGCCAGGAGATTCCATGAGCGCTGAAGCGCACCGTTACGCCGTGTTCGGGCATCCGATCGCGCATTCGCTGTCCCCGGAGATCCACCAGGCCTTTGCCGCGCAGCTGGGTATCCACTTGCGCTACGAGACCATCGACGTGCCGCCGGGGGAGTTCGAGGAAGCGGTTCGCCGGTTCTTCGCCGAGGGGGGCCTGGGCGCCAACGTGACGCTGCCCCACAAGGAAGCCGCCTTCGCCATGGCCGACGAACGCAGTGAAGCGGCACAGCGAGCCGGCGCGGCCAACACGCTCACCGCCCTGGTCGGCGGAAAGGTCCAGGCGCACAACACCGACGGCAGCGGCTTCGTTCGTGACATCACCGAGCGTCACTCGCTCGACCTGCGCGGTCACGACGCCTTGCTGCTGGGTGCCGGCGGCGCCGCGAAGGCCGTCGCCTGGGCACTGCTCGATGCAGGTGTGCAGACGCTGACCATCGTCAATCGCACGCCGGAACGCGCAGATGCGCTGGCCGATGCCATCGGCGAGCCTGCGCGCTGCCATACGCGTTACTGGGACGGGCTCGAGGGGGAATGCTTCGATCTCGTGGTCAATGCAACGTCCATCGGCATCCACGGCGGCACGTTCGACCTGCCGATGTCGCTGCTGCAGGACCACTCCACCTGCTACGACCTGTCCTACGGCGCGGCGGCAGCCAGCTTCAAGGGTTGGGCGACGGCGGCGGGTACGCGTTACTTCCGTGACGGCCTGGGCATGCTCGTGGAGCAGGCGGCCGATGCCTTCGAACATTGGCACGGTCAGCGTCCCGACACCGATCCCGTCTACCAGACGCTGCGCCAGCGGCTCGGATGACTCCGGCCTGCCGCGCCGGCTGCGGTGCCTGCTGTATCGCCCCATCGATCAGTTCACCGATCCCGGGCATGCCGCACGGCAAACCAGCCGGCGTGCGTTGCGTGCAGCTCACGCACGACAACCGCTGCGCGATCTTCGGCCGGTCAGACCGGCCGAAGGTCTGCACGGGGCTTCGCCCCGAGCACGACATGTGCGGGACCGACGATCGCCATGCATTGGTGTGGCTGCAAAGGCTGGAACGCGATACGACACCCTCCGAGCCGCGCTGACGCGGCGCGCGAACTCGCCTTGGCTCATCAACGTCTGTAACGACACGTGCTTCGGCGCCGCAGCGGAGAAAAAGGCCGCATAGAAGGCCATGGCTTCGGATTACCGATAGGGGTGTTGACGCCCGTACAGAACGACTCCAAGTCGAACGAGCGCTGCGACCTGCTTCACATTCGTCAAACAGTCGTCATCCACGAGTAAGCGTGCTTACATGCGCCGCGCTCACGCTGGCCGCTTCATGTGTCCAGGGATCGCTTCCGATGACGTGCCACCGTGTTTCTCTCCGCCGCACCGCCCTCGCAGCCGCGTTGGCGCTTTCGCTGCACGCAGGCTTCGCTCACGCTGCGACTGACGACGACAAGCCCTCACCCGCATCCTCGCCCACGCCTTCGGCCGAGGTGGACGCACGCAACAATCCCCGCCAGCTCGACGCCATTTCTGTGATTGCCCCGGGCGAGACGCGCCAGGTGCAGAGCATCGGCGTGGATGAGATCACGCGTCAGCAGACCCCGGGCAGCAGCGCGCTGAAGGCGCTGGACAAGCTGCCGGGCGTGCAATTCCAGGCGGCCGATCCGTGGGGCGCCTATGAATGGTCCACGCAGATCACGTTGCATGGTTTCGACCAGTCGCGCTTGGGCTTCACGCTCGACGGCATTCCGCTCGGCACGATGGGTTATGGCGTGACCAACGGTCTGCAAGTGACCCGCGCCATCACCTCGGAAAATATTGCGACCGTGGAACTCGCGCAGGGCGCGGGTGCGCTCGGCACGGCGTCGAATACCAATCTCGGCGGCACGGTGCAGTTCTACTCTGCCGATCCGGACATGAAGCCCGGCGTGCGCTTCAACCAGGTGATCGGTTCGGACTCCACGCAGCGCACCTTCGTGCGTGCCGATACCGGCGATCACGGCGGTTTTTCCATGTACGTGTCTTTCGCCCATGCCGACACGGACAAGTGGAAAGGCTACGGCGACCAGAAGTCGAACCAGGCCAACCTCAAGGCCGTGTACCAGTGGGGCGACGGCAATCGCATCAGCCTCTTTGCGGACGGCAGCAAGCGCAAGGAATACGACTATATGGATCTCTCCCTGACCAGCCAGCGTGCGCTGGGCTGGGACTGGGATTACCTGCAGCCGGACTGGAACACGGCGGTGGGCATCGCCAACGCGCTCAATGGCAACGGTGCGTATCCCGCGATACTGAACGCCCTGCCGGCGGACTACGGCAAGGGTGATGCCACGTACTACGCCGGTGGTGGCATTCGTCGTGACGGACTGGCGGGTCTGTCCGGTTCGTTCAATCTCGGCGGTGCCACGCTCGACGCGACCGGTTACTACCATGGCGACCGCGGCGAAGGTCAGTGGGCCACGCCGTACCAGGCGTCGTCGCCCACGGTGCCGCTGTCCATGCGTACCACCGACTATGGTCTGGATCGTTATGGCCTGACCTCCGCGCTGAAATTCCAGCTCGGCAACCACGACCTGGAACTGGGCGTGTGGGGCGAGAATGCGAACAACCGCCAGGAGCGCAACTTCTTCACCCTGGACGGCCAGTACACATCGCTGTACACGTTCTATAACGATCAGACGCCGTTCCTGCGCGCATTCCTGCAGCATTACGAAACCAAGACGCGCATGGCATACGCCGAGGACACGATCCACCTCCTCGACGATCAGCTCACCGTCAACTTCGGTGCAAAGTCGCTCCGCGTGACCACCGATGCCACGTCGCTGGTACCGACGACGGCCTTCGCCCAGGGCAGCATGAAGGCGAGCAAGGGATTCCTGCCGCAGGCGGGTGCCGATTACCGCATCGACGCCAACCAGGACGTCTACGTCTCGTACGCCAAGAACATCGCCGCCTATGGCATCACGCCGTTCAGCACCTCGCAGGCGTCTTTCGATGCTGCGAAGAGCCGTTTGAAGCCGGAGGAATCGCAGACCTGGCAGGCTGGCTATCGCGCACACGGTGAAACGTTCGAGGCATCGGTCGGCGTGTTCTACACGCGCTTCGAGAATCGCCTGCTCGTGACGACGCCATGCCCGGCGGTGGTTACCTGCGCGTCGTCGCTCAACAACGTTGGCGACGTGAAGAGCCGCGGTGCCGACCTTGCGTTCATCTGGAAGCCGATACACGGTTTCAGCTGGCTCAACTCGCTCTCGTATAACCGCTCGCAGTATCAGGACGATTATCAGAACGCCGGCACGGTGCACACGGCGGACAAGGAAGTGGTGGGCGTACCGAAGACGATGTTCTCCAGCTCGCTCAACTACGAGATCGACGGCTGGCGCGCCAACCTCGAAGGCAAGTACACGGGTCGTCGCTACATCACCTACACCAACGACTCGTCGGTGCCGTCGTACTGGGTCGTGGATGCCGGCATCGCCTACGACTTCGGCGACATGTCCGGATTCAAGGGCGTCAGCATTGGCTTCAACGTGACCAATCTGTTCGACAAGCGCTACTTCGCCTCGACCGGCACCAACGGCTACGTCGCCTCCGATCCGCTGGGTTACAACCAGACGCTCATGGCCGGCGCACCGCGGCAGTATTTCGTGAACCTCAACGCCAAGTTCTAAGCAACTCGGTGGGTACTTGCTGGTGGGAGCCAGCCTGCTGGCGATAGGGACTTGCTTCGCGGCTACACCGCTTCGTTGGCTCTTCGCCAGCAGGCTGGTTCCCACCAGTGCTCGGATTTCGCCAGCAGGCTGGTTCCCCCCGGTGCTCTGATTTTCGCCGCCACGGACTTGCAACAATCGAACGTCAAGATGGCGCGCCCGCCGGGGCCGCGCCGACAGGGGGCCGGCCTGGTCGCGGGCGCTCCCCCGGATATCCCCATGTCCAAGTTCGTTCTTGCCGCGCGCTCCCGTCGCGCGATCGTTTCCCTTGCCGCCGTCGTTGTCGTTGCGTCGGCACTCACCGCCTATGCCTCGTTGCGCGTCCATCACGCCGACGCGCAATCATCGCCGTCCGGCACCTCTTCCGTCGCACGCGCGGCTGACGACGGCGCGTCGAGCGGCGTGGACATCCTGCTCGGGCTCGCTCGCGACGCGACGCGTGAGGGCCGATTGGTCTCGCCTCAAGGCAACAACGCCTATGAGTACTATCTCAGCGTCATGCAGCTCGACCCCAGCAATGTCACGGCGCAGGATGCGCTACGCGAGACCTTGCCGTTCGCTTCGCAAGAGATCGAACGCCTGATCAATCGCCGCGATCTGGAAGAGGCGCGGCGCGAGATTGCGCTGCTGCGTGACTACGACCCGACGAACTACACGCTGATCATCCTCGGCGCGAAGCTGGATGCGCAGCAACAGGTGGTCACGGCGGAAGACGAGGCGAAGGCTGACGCCATGCGTCGGCGAAACGGAAGCCCGGATTCACGCACTGGGAGGTGATCGCGGTAGATCCTTCGAGCAGGCATCCGACTGCGGCGCGCAGCCGGGGCCTGACCCCCCAAGGAGTAATGGATGATGGACAAAAGGATTAGCGCGGTTCTTCTTACCCTCCTCGTGGCAGCACCGCTTGCTGCCAGCGCCCAGACCGGACGCCAGGGCGACAATGGATGGACGCCGCCAGGTGATTCGTCGGGAACGGTCATCGGTGCCGCCGGTGGTTGCGGCATCACCGACATGCCTGCGTTCGCGGCCGTGATTGCAACGAAGCCGACGCCCGCTCACTTCAGTGCCCTGTACAGCTGCGTGCAGCTCGTGCTGCCGGGCGACCAGGCAAGCATGGAAATGCGCCTCGACAACAGTCGCTACTTCGCCGAGCTCGATTCCGTCGGCCGCATCGTGGGTGGCTCGTTCCGCTGAGTCCCATCGCCGGCCGACGAAGGCCTGCGTCAACATCAAAAGGATATTGATCATGCGCAAGACGCTTTGCACGTTCGCTCTTACCCTGCTCGTCGCCACGCCGTTCGCTGCCAGCGCCACTACCGGCAACGGGTTCGCTTCCGCCCAGTCCACCACCGCCAGTTGCAGTGTCGTCAATCTGTTCGCATTCCAGGTGTTCATCGCCTTGAAGCCGACCGTCGCGATGTTCCGCCACGTCTACCCTTGTGTGGCGCTCGTCCTGCCCGGCGACGTGTCGACCCGGGAGATGCGTTCGGACAACAGCCGCTACTTCGCCGAGCTCGACGCATACGGCCGCATCGTCGGCGGCTCGTTCCACTAAACCGACGAAGCGCCGGGCAGGGCGCTTCTTTCCGCAAGGCCATGCCTGGGGTTGCGAATAGGCGATAATGCCGTTCGCAGTCCCAGGCAAGGAGCCTTCCATGAATCGTTTCCATCCCCTCGTCTTCGTTGCCGTCCTCGGCGCGGCGCTCGCAAGCGCCTGCCAGACCACGCCGCCCGCCCCGCCGAAGCCCGTGGCCGGGTTCGTCACCGACATGAAGGCGTTCGACGCCTTCATCGCGACCAGGCCGACGCCCGAGCAGTTCCGCGCCACCTACCCCGACGTCATGCTGGTCACGCCCGATATGATGACCACGCGGGAAATGCGCCAGAACAACAGCCGTTACTTTCCCAAGTTCGACGCCGAAGGCCGTATCGTCGGCGGCTCGTTCATGTAGGCCCGTCACCGCCATGTCCAACCCCATCCGGCCCTTCAAGGGCATCGTTCCGCGTCTCGGTGCGCGCGTCTATGTCGATCCCGCCGCCACCGTGATCGGCGACGTCGAGCTGGGCGACGACGTGTCCGTGTGGCCCGGCGCGGTGCTGCGCGGCGACGTTCACCACATTCGCATCGGGGCGCGCAGCAATGTGCAGGATGGGGCCATCGTCCACGTCACCCACGACGGCCCGTACACGCCCGGCGGCTTTCCCGCGCTCATCGGTGCCGATGTCACCATCGGCCACGGCGCAGTGATCCACGCCTGCACGATCGAGGACGCCTGCTTGATCGGTATGCATGCCACCGTGCTGGACGGCGCGGTGGTGCGGAAGCATGGCTTCGTCGGCGCGGGCGCTCTCGTGCCCCCGGGCAAGATCGTGGGTGAACGGGAGCTGTGGCTGGGCAATCCGGCGACCCTGGTGCGTACGCTGTCCGACCGGCAGGTCGAGCAGCTTTTCTATTCCGCCGCGAACTACGTGCGGCTCAAGGACGACTACCTCGCCTGACGGCGAGCGCCCGTGCTGCACCCCGGCTTGATTTGCCCTCGCCGGGGCACCACGCTGATCGCCTGACAGGAGATCGACGATGGACACCACGACCAACCCCCTTCTCGACACGGGCGACCTGCCGGCGTTCTCGGCGATCCGGCCCGAGCACGTCGAACCGGCTATCGACACGCTGATCGCCAGCCAGCGGGAAGGCATCGCGCGGATCGCCGCGCCCGGCGCGGAGCGCGACTTCGAGCACGTCATGCTGGCCCAGGAGCGACTGGACCAGGCGCTCTCCCGGAGCTGGTCGCCCGTGAGCCACCTGCATTCGGTGGCCGACTCGGAAGCCTTGCGCAAGGCGCACGGCAATGCGGAAGAGAAGCTTACGGATCTCGGCATCGAGATCGGCCAGAACCGCGACCTCTATGCCGCCGTGCAGGCCGTGGCCGACCGTCCGGAGTTCGCCGCCATGCCCGCCGCCGCCCGTGCCGCCGTGGAGCATGCGCTGCGTGACTTCCGCCTCTCCGGCGTAGCGCTGGAAGAGCCGGCGCGCAGCCGCTTCCGCGAGATCGGCGTCGAGCTGTCCCGATTGACCACCGAATTTTCCAACGCGGTGCTCGACGCCACCGAGGCGTGGCACAAGCACATCACCGACGAGCGCGATCTCGTCGGTATCCCGGTGTCGGGGCGCGCCGTGCTGCGCGAATACGCGCGCGAGGAAAAGCTCGACGGTTACCTCGTGACCTTGAAGCAGCCCAGCGTGCAGGCCGTGCTCACGTATGCGGAGAACCGCGATCTGCGCGAAGCCGTGTACTACGCCTACCAGACCCGCGCCTCCGACCAGGGCCCCGACAAGGGCAAGTTCGACAACTCCGAGCGCATCGAAAAGATCGTGGCCCTGCGCCATGAGGCGGCGCAGTTGCTCGGCTTCCGCAACGCGGCCGAGGAATCGCTGGCGACGAAGATGGCGGGGTCGCCCGATACCGTGCTGGCGTTCCTGCGCGATCTCGCTTCTCGGGCCAAGCCGGTCGCCCGCAAGGAACTGGAGGAGCTGCGCCGGTTCGCGACGGAAGAACTGAAAATCGACAATCTGGAACCGTGGGACGTGGCCTTCGCCGCGGAGCGCCTGCGTCAGCAGCGCTATGCGATCGACGAGGAGCAGATCAAGCCGTACTTCCCCGCGTCCGCCGCCATCGATGGCCTGTTCATGGTCGTGGAGCGCCTCTATGGCATCCATTTCTCGCCGCGCGACGACGTCGATACCTGGCACAAGGACGTCACCTATTACGACCTGAAAAATGCCGACGGCACCGTCTTCGCAGGCGCCTACCTCGACCTGTACGCCCGTTCCGGCAAGCGCGGCGGCGCGTGGATGGACGTGTGCGCCGACCGTTTCCGCGATGGCGACCACCTGCAGCGCCCGGTGGCTTTCCTGACCTGCAATTTCCCGCCGCCGACCGATGGCGTGCCGGCGTTGCTCACCCATGACGACGTGCTGACCCTGTTCCACGAATTCGGCCACGGCCTGCACCACATGCTGACGGAGGTGGACATTCCGTCCGTCGGCGGGATCGATGGCGTGGAATGGGACGCGGTGGAGCTGCCCAGCCAGTTCATGGAGAACTTCGCCTGGGACCGCGACGCCTTGCGCTCGTTTGCCCGCCATCACGAGACCGGCGAGCCCCTGCCCGACGAGCTCTACCAGCGCATGCTCGATGCCCGCCATTTCCATGCCGGGCTGTTCCTCGTACGCCAGCTCGAATTTGCCCTGTTCGATTTCCGCCTGCATCTCGAGTACGACCCGGCGCAGGGCGCTCGTGCGCTGGACGTGCTGGAACGGGTGCGCCACGAGGTCGCGGTGCTCCACCCGCCCGCATGGCAGCGCTTCCCGCACGCGTTCACGCATATCTTTGCGGGCGGCTACTCGGCCGGCTACTACAGCTACCTCTGGGCCGAGGTCCTGTCGGCGGACGCGTTCGAGGCATTCGAGGAAGCCGGCGTGCTCGACCGTGCCACGGGCGAGCGTTTCCGGCGCGAAGTGCTGGCCGTGGGCGCGACACGGCCGGCGCTGGAGTCGTTCAAGGCGTTCCGCGGCCGTGAGCCGCGCCCGGACGCCTTGCTGAAGAGCTACGGCCTCGCCTGACACGAGACCGGCCGCGCGGCGACGGACCCCGCGCGGCATCTCTGCCTTTGCCGACGCCCCTGTGACCTGCGAACAGACAGGCTCGGTGGCGCTTGCGAGAATTGATCGGAGTGTCCTTTACAATGGCGCGATGAAGATCGCGTCGTGGAACGTCAATTCGCTCAAGGTCCGCCTGCCCCACCTCCAGCAATGGCTGGGCGAGGCGCAGCCGGACATCCTCGCGCTGCAGGAAACCAAGCTCACCGACGACAAGTTCCCCGTCGACGAAATCGCCGCCATGGGTTACCGGTCCGTGTTCTCCGGGCAGAAGACCTATAACGGCGTCGCCATTCTCGCTCGCGAGCAGCCGGCAGACATGGTGACCGACATCGACGGCCTCGACGATCCGCAGCGACGCATCCTGGCCGCCACGGTCGGCGACGTGCGCGTGGTGAATCTCTATGTCGTCAACGGCAAGGCGTTGGGCGACGAGAAGTACACCTACAAGCTGCACTGGCTGTCGAAGGTGCGCGATTTCCTGGCGAATGAGATGGCGCGGCATCCGAAGCTCGTGGTGCTCGGCGATTTCAACATCTGCCGTGACGATCGCGACGTCTACGATCCCGTCGGATGGGGCGAGGACATCTTCTGTTCGCCGCCCGAGCGTGCGGCCCTGCAGTCGATGCTGGATCTCGGGCTTCACGACAGTTTTCGTCTTTTCACCGAAGATGCAGGCCATTTCAGCTGGTGGGATTACCGCCAGGCGGCGTTCCGCCGGAACATGGGCCTGCGGATCGACCTCATCTTGATCAGCGATGCGCTCAAATCGGTCGCAACCTCGTCGATCATCGACAAGGCGCCGCGCAAGTGGGAGCAGCCGTCCGACCACGCGCCAGTCGCGCTGGAGTTGAACCTTTGAATACACCCAAGTCCGAATGGCCGAGTTCCCTCGACGACAAGGAACTCGAAGAACTCGATACCTATCTCCGCGCACACAGCAGTGAGGGTGACCTCATGCTCGATGGCGTGCATGGTCTGCTCTCGGCCGTGGCCATCGGGCCGCTCGAAGTGAAGCCGGAGGAATGGCTGCACGAGGTGCTTCACGACGCGTTCGGCGACGAAGACGAGGGCAATCGCGTCCTTGCGCTGCTCGCCAAGCTCAACGATTCCATCAGCGCCGAACTCGACGTGGACGCCTACGAGCCGATTCTCGGCGAAGTGGACACCGAGGAAGGCCCGCTGCTTTCGGCGGCGGGCTGGTGCGAAGGCTTCAGCCGCGGCATCGACATGCGTGCGCAGCTTTGGGAGACCCGGCTCGCCGAAGATCCGACGCTGATGCAGTTGCTCGGCCCCATCATGGCCTTGGCGGTGGACGAAGGCGTGCTCCAGGCGGACGCCGAGTTCGAGAAGCTCACCGATGAGGAATACGACGAATGCCTGGGCCAGTTGCCTGAGGTGCTCAATGCGGTCGGCGACTACTGGCGTGAAAACCCGCCCACGGAAGACGAGTTGAAGGCGCTCGCCCGCCGTCCGCGCAGCGAAGGCGAGGAAGGGCCGCCGCGGCAGCGTTCCGGCCACTGGGTGCATTGATTCGGTAAGCGTGTCGGCCGGCGCCAGCGCGCCGGCAGTGGATGCCAGCGCACGAACGAAACAGATCGTTCTCGCCGCGGGCCTTGGCTGGCGCCTGGCAAGACGGCATCGTGTGGGCATCAAAGGAGCCCACCATGACCACTCAACGCCACATCACCCGCCGCGTTCGCGGCATGGACACCGCCGACGGCGCCGGGGTGAAGCTCAAGCGCGTCATCGGCCAGCCGGCATTGGACATGCTGGACCCGTTCCTCCTGTTGGATGAATTCCGTTCCGACCAGCCCGGCGATTACATCGAAGGGTTTCCCGAGCATCCGCATCGCGGCTTCGAGACCGTGACCTACATGCTCGCCGGTCGCATGCAGCATGGCGACAACCACGGCAATCGCGGCGACCTGGGCCCAGGCAGCGTGCAATGGATGACCGCTGGCCGCGGCATTCTCCATTCGGAAATGCCGCAGCAGGAAGCCGGCCTCATGTGGGGCTTCCAGTTGTGGGTGAACCTGCCCGCCGCCGACAAGATGGTCGCGCCGCGCTACCAGGACATTCCACCGACGGACATCCCGGTCGTGCAGCCTGCCGAGGGCGTCACGGTGCGTGTCATCGCCGGTGAGCTGGCCGGGGCAACCGGCCCCGTCGTCGGCATCAGCACCGCGCCGGTGTATCTCGATGTGGCCTTGGACGCGGGCGCCAGCGTCGAACTCGACCTGCCGGAGGGCCACAGCGCGTTCGCCTACGTGTTCGACGGCGAAGCGGCGACGGTCGGCGGAGAAGCGCTGGCGCGCAGCGAACTGGGCGTGCTGTCGAAAGGCGAGACACTGCGCCTTTCGGCGGACACGCCTGCCCGTGTCCTCGTCGTCGCAGGTCGGCCGTTGTCCGAACCGGTGGCGCGCTACGGCCCGTTCGTGATGAACACGCCCGCGCAGATCCACGAAGCCATCGCCGACTTCCGCGCCGGCAAGTTCTGACGTTCGAACGCTGCGGCGAGCGGTGCGCCTTGTCAGTGCCTCCCCGCTCGCCGTAGGCTCCACGGATGTCCCGACAAAAGCATGCGTTTCTCTTCGATCTCGACGGCACGCTCGTCGACAGCGTCTATCAGCACGTCCTTGCCTGGAAAGAATCGCTCGACATGGAGGGCATCGACCTTTCCGTGTGGCGCATCCATCGCAAGATCGGCATGAGCGGCGGGTTGTTTACGGACATCCTGTTGCGCGAGACGGGGACCGAGATCACGCCGGACCGGATCGAGCGCCTGCGCCAGAACCACGCCGCGGCCTACGGCCGACTGGCCCAGGCCGGTGCGGTGAAGCCCTTGCCCGGTGCGGTCGAACTGCTCGCCTGGCTGACCGATGCCCGGATTCCCTGGGCCATCGCCACGTCGGGACGGATGGAAACCGCGTCGCACAATATCGCCGCGCTCGGCGTGGACCCGAACAAGGTGCCCGTGGTTACACGCGACCAGGTGCGCCATGCCAAGCCCGATCCCGACCTGTTCGTGACCGCCGCGGAGCGGCTGGGTACGGATATCCGCGATGCCATGGTCATCGGTGACGCGATCTGGGACATGCTCGCTGCCCAGCGGGCCCGTGCGCTCGGGATCGGCCTGCTGTCAGGCGGCTATGGGGAAAACGAGCTGGAACGCGCCGGCGCCTATCGCGTGTTCGAGGACCCGGCCGACCTGCTCCGCCATATCGACGAAGTTGCAGCGCGAAGCTGAACGGATTCAACAAGTTCCCGCCGGCGTTTAGCTGCCGGACGGGTCGGGGTCCGTAGGATCGGTGCCCTAAGCTTCGCCAGGATTTCACTTGCCATGCGCTTTCTGCTCACTGTTGTCCCGCTGACCACGGCCTTCATCATCGCGGCCTGCACTCACTCTGAGCCGTCCGCCCCGCCCAGCGAACCCGCCGCCGCCTCGACGGCAGCCTCCCCCGCGCCCGGCAAGACGGCGCCCGCCAATCCCACCCTCGGTTCGCCCGAATGGTTCGCCTGGGTGGACAAGACGCTGGCGGTCAGCGATGACGGGCATGGCCCGCGCCCGGGTACCGATGAGTGGAATCAGGCCGTGAATCGGAAGCTCGGCCAGGAGGCGCCGCAAACGGCGCCCGGCTCGGCCGAATGGCAGCAGGCGGTGGACGCCCTGTTGCGCACGCGCGTCGCAACGCACTGACGATCGCGACGGGCGCGCCTACTTCACCGGCGCGCTGATCTGGGTACGGCCCTTCGCCAGCTTGATCTCGCCCGAGGGTAGCGACAGGACGAGTCCACCCGGCGGCGACACCGGCTGCGTGATGGTGAGGGTGGCCACGCCGTTCCGGGCCTTCAACGTGTAACCCAGGCGACCGTACGGCGTGCGCAGATCGCGAATCGCGATACCGTCGCCGTCCAGCCACTCGGGCTGCACGCCAGCGGCCAGCACCATAGCGCCATCCGCCGCGCGATCGTAGGCGAACATGTCGAGCGCCGAACGCACGTAGTCGGAGGCGATCCAGGCGTGCGGCATGTCACCGACGAAGCGTGGCTCGCGAGGATCGCGTCCCACCACTTCTGCCCACTGGTTCCAGGCGGCGGGTCGCCGGTCCGCGAAGAAGAACGCCACGAGCTGACCGAGGCGGTCGCGCCAGCCCAGGCGGATGAAGCTCGCGATGGTCCGCACCTCGTAGGGCGTGTAGTCCTTCCACGCCGTCTTGCCATCGCGGCGTGCGACGAACCCTTCCCAATAGGTCTCGAACGTGCGGTCGAGCAGTGCCTTCGGCAGCCGCGCTTGCTCGCCACCAGGCGACAGCGCGATCGTGGTGGACGTGGCATCGAAGTCGCCAAGCTCGGCCGAGCCCGGAATGAAATCGATGCCCTTGTTCTTCACCGCAGCGGCGATCGACGCGCGCAGATCGTGACGGAAGGTGTCGCGCGACGCGGCAAAGTGCGTGGCGTCGTCGGTCTCGTCGAGTGCTTGCGCAAGCACCACGGCATCGTCGTAGCCTTTGAGCGCCCAGAAATCGTCCCAGTAGGAATGCATCGGCTTCGCCGAATAGCCTTCGTGGCTGATCGATGCCGGCATCAAGCCATAGAGCGCACGATCCGGGCCATTCAAGCGCGACGGCTGGCGCTCGCTTGCGCGCAACGTGTCCATATACGCCACGGCTTTACGCACGTGCGGATAGAGCGATGCGAGCGTGGCGCGGTCATGCGTATAACGCCACAACTCTGCCACGCTGAAGACGAGTTCACCTTGGCTGTCGTTTTCGGGCACGGGATCGGAGCCGCGCGCATCCACGCAGCACGGTACCTTTCCGTTGGAAAACTGATGCGGCGCGTACCAGCGGATGAAGTCGCCGGCAACGTCTTCGTGTCCGGTACGCAGCAAGCCCTCGAGCATCATCGCGCCGTCGCGCACCCAGGTGCGCGAATACGAGCGAGTACCCGGCTGCAAGGCCGGACCGTCACGCGAGATGAGAATGTGCGCGATGCCACTCTTCATCGTGTCCACGATGGGCTGCGCCACGGCGGGCACGCGCACCGTCACGCGATCGAGTTTGTCGCGCCAGGTCGAGGCCACGGCATCCTCGTGCGCGGAAAGCCACGCGGCCGCGTCGGACGGCATCGCGATGTCGTCGCCCCGTTCCACCGGCACCACGACACCCAGCTCTACGTGGCCATGCGCCGGTACGTGCAGGTCGTACAGCAACGCGCCCTGCGCGTAGCCTGCGCCATCGTGCAGCGTCGTCGCGGGTGGACGCTCGCCTGCATCCAGTCGCTCGGCCAAGGCGGTCGGACGATCGGCGCTTGCGACGAAAGCACTGGTGCGTTGCAAGGGAATGATCCGCCGCGTGCCATTGACTGTCAGCGCCTTGCCGTCCCAGGCAAGATCGTCGATACGACTCGTTCCGCCGGGCGCGTTGAGGAACTGCGTCGGCGGATTCACCTGGAACGGACGCGCCGCGAGTGCCAGCGTGACGTCGCGGGATGCATCGCTATCGTTATCGACCCGGTAGCGGATCACGAGACGAGACTTGCCCGGATCGCCTTCGGCGAACGCAGTCGATGTCAGCGAGAGCCCGTCAGTGTGCCATTGCACGGAAGGTATCGGCAGGTAACGCTCGCGCAGGGTCTGCGTCGTGCGGACATCGGCCCAGGTCACCAGCTTGCCGCGATCGATGAGGAACGGCTCGATCGAGAACTGGCCGCGCGACACCTCCACGGCGCCGTCCTCGGAGATGAGCGCGGAGTCGCGGCTGCCGCCATCGACGCCGACAATCGTCCAATAGGATTGCTCGCCCGAGAAACCGCGCGGATAGAGCCCACGCCGTACTTGCTTCGCCCTGGCCTCGAACACGGCATTGGGTGTCGGCGGTGGCGTAGGCACTGCCTCGGGTTTGCGGGGCACGAGACGCAGATTGTCGAAGCACACGTCGCCCTGGTTCGCGGGCATCGGCTGGTCGGCCGTCGTGACGGCGGAGCGACCGGCCGGCGCTTCCTTGTAGATCACGAACTCCACCTCGCGCGTGTGGCGCAGGCGGCGGTCGTGCGTCGGTCCCCAGGCGAATTCCACTTGCCGGCTGGTGGCTTCGATCGTGCGCCACGCGTCGGTCGGTACGAACGACGGCTGCTGGTACCACCACACGTTGTCGCCCGTGTCGTCGATCAATTTCACCTGCAACGTATTCGGCGGCATGTGGCCACGCACGTCGAAGCTGAGCGCGAAGCCGTCGGGAAAATCGATGGGCAGCGTACGCCGCAGGGACGCCGCGCCGGACACGCCGTTGAAGTCGTAGCGGAGGCAGACGGCCTGACCCGAGGTGCCGGGCGCCATGTGCAGCGTGGCCACCACGTCGTCGGTGTGCGTGGCCTGCCAGCCTTCGGAGGCGTCGAAGGTGTCGAGCACGGTAGCGCAAGCGGGGCCGGCGATGCCGAGCAGCACGAGGCAGGCAGCGCGCAAGCGCGCGACGGGAAAGCGATTCATGGATTCAACCCTTCACGCTGCCGAGCAGCAGACCTTCGAGGTAGTAGCGCTGCAAGGCGAGGAACAACACCAGCACGGGAAGAATCGTCACCACGGAGCCGGCCATCATCAGTTCGCTGTCCTGCACGTGTTCGCGCGCGAGCGATGCCAGGGCGATCGGCAGCGTGTAATGCTCCTGGCCCGTCAATGCGATCAGCGGCCACATGAAGTCGTTCCACGCGGCGAGGAAGGTAAAGATCGCCAGCGTGACCATGATCGGTTTCAGCAGCGGCATCACGATGGTGGCGAAGATGCGGAACTCGCCAGCGCCGTCGATGCGTGCCGCTTCCATCAGATCGTCGGGAATCCCGCTGGCGTATTGCCGCACGAGAAAGATGCCGAAGATCGTCGCGAGCGCCGGCACGATCACCGCACCGTACGTGTTCACCAGGCCCATGTATTTCAGCAGCAGGAACAGCGGCAGCATGGCGACCTGCGCCGGAATCACCAGCGCGCCCAGCAATACCTGAAAGAGACGCTGGCGCCCCTTGAACTCCAGCTTCGCGAACGCGTAGCCGGCCATGAGATTGAAGGCGAGCGAGATGAGCGTGATCGCGGTGGAGATGAGCAGGCTGTTGAACAGATAACGGCCCATGCCTGCGTTCATGAACAACTGGCGGTAGTTGTCGAGCGTGGGATGGGTCGGCAGCACGGGTGGCGGCAGCGCGCTCGCCTGACCCTGCGGCATGAACGACACCGAGACCATGTACAGCAGCGGCGCGATCGCAATGGCCGCGCCACCGATGAGAAGGCCGTTGATGAGTGCCTTGGCGATGCGCGGGCTCATGCGGGCGCTCCCTGCTTCGAGAGTCGAAGCATGGTCGCGGTCACGGCGAACATGATCACGAAGAGGATGAACGCCACGGCCGACGCCGAGCCGAGGTTCCACCACTTGAAGCCTTCTTCGTACATCAGATACAGCACCGACGTCGTGCTTTGCAGCGGACCGCCTTCGGTCATCACATAGGGCTCGGCGAACAATTGGAAATACCCCGAGACCGTGAGGATGCTCACCATCACCATCGTCGGTTTCAGCATCGGCAGCGTGATGTGACGGAACTGCGCAATCGCGGATGCACCGTCGATGCGCGCGGCTTCGTACAGATCGCCCGGAATGGCCTGCAGACCGGCCATGAAGATGATCATGTTGTAGCCGAAGTTCTTCCACACGGCGAAGAGAATGATCGTCGGCATCGCCCAGTGCGGATCGCCCAGCCAGTCCACCGTCGGAATGCCGATGGCGTCGAAGGCGTAGTTGATGAGGCCGTATTTCGTGTTGAACAGGTAACGCCAGATCACCGCGACCGCAACCACCGTGGTCACCACGGGCGCGAACAGCGCGGTACGGAAGAACGGTTTGAAGCGGGCCAGCGGCGAGTTGAGCAGCATGGCGGCGCCCAACGACGTGATCAGCGACAGCGGCACACCCACCACCACGAAATACACCGTGTGCCCGAGCGCCGACCAGAACAGCGGCCGCTGCAGCAACGACCAATAATTCTCCAACGCGACGAAACGCAGGTTGCGGATGTCCGCCAGTGCGTAGAGGTCATAGTCGGTGACCGAAAGCACCAGCGCCGCCACGACCGGCAACAGAAAGAACAAGCCAAGAATGATCAAGGCAGGCGTGACGAACAGCCAGGCGGCGCGCGATGTGGTCATGGGGAACCCTTGTGGCCGTGGTCGAGCATCCAGCGGCGCTTTTCCAGAAGACGATCCGCACGCCGATCGATTTCGGCGGCGGCCTGATCGATGGTGAGATCGCCATGCGCGGCTTGCGCCGCGACCAGTTGCATCTCGGTGACGATGCGCTCCCACTCCGCCACCGGCGGCGTGGGTTTCACACGCTCGAGCTGCTCGCGGAACGCCGTGGCCTTGTCGTCATTCTTCAGGGCGGGTGCTTCCCACGACGAGCGGCGCGGCGGCATGTCGCCCAGGATCTCGTAGAAACGTGCTTGGATATCGGGACGCGAAAGGTATTCGATCAGTGCCCAGGCGTCGTCCTTGTGCTTGGAGCTGCGATAGATCACAAGGCTAGAACCGCCGGCATTCGACGCGCCGGGACCGGTCGGGCCGGGCAACGGCGTTGTGCCCCAGTCCGCCTGCTGTTCCGGCGGCAGACGCTTGCGGAACTCGCCGATGTTCCACGGACCCGACAGATAGAATGCGTAGAAGCCCTGTCCGAACGCGGCCCAGGGATTGCCGATACCGACGTTGGTCATCATCGGCGCCTGCTGGTCCTTGAACAGGGACACGTAGAACGCGAGTGCCTTCTTGAAACCGGGGCTGCGGAAATTGCCGTAGCGTCCGCCGTCACGCAGCAGCGGATCGTCCTGCTGCAACGCGAGCGACAGCAATTGCTCGAACTCGTTGGTCGGCAGCAGCACGCCGTACGCCTTGCCTTGCGGCTGCGCCAGCTTCGCCATCATCGCCTTCCATTCCTGCCAATCGCGCGGCGGATGGTCGTAGCCGGCCTTCGCCAGCAGATCCTTGCGATAGAACAGCAGGCGCGTATCCACGTACCAGGGCACGCCATACAGCGCGCCGTCCACCACATTGGTGGACCAGATGGCCGGGAAATAGTCGTCGCGCTTGATCACCGACGACGCGGCGACACGCGCATCGAGCGGTTCCAAGGCGTCGAGCGCCACCATCTCCGGTATCCACGTGTTGCCCAGCTGGGTGATGTCCGGCGACGAGTTGCCGGCATAGGCCGTGAGCAGCTTCTGATGTGCGGCCGTCAGGGGCAGTTGCTGCACTTCCACGTGCAGGCCGGGGTGCTCGCGCTCGAACGCCGGCAGCAGCTTCTCTACCGCTTCGCCCTCGCGACCGATGGTCCAGAACTGGAGGGTACGCGTACCCTCCTCGCGCTTCGCGCAACCGGCTACGCCGACGAGCGCCACGATCAGCGCCAGTGTCATCCGAAGCGGATGGGTCACGCACTTCACCACAGGTTGGCCGCCGTGTCGGCGTCGAGCCAGCCGCCCGAGAAGCCGGCGCGCTCCAGTCCCTTGCGGATGTACGGGTTCTTCTTCATCACGCTCCAGACGAACTCGCTGCGGTAGTTCTCGATCATCAACACGATCGGGCCCTGGTCAATGCCCAGGTGCACCGTATCCGCCCAGCCGAAGCCCGGAATCAGGCGGCCGGTGCGCAGGTCGGTCTTGGTGTCGAAGGTCAGGTTGAAGGCATCGACGAAGCCGTACTTCGTGTAGATGTACTGGCCGTACTTCTTCTTCATTTCTTCCAGCGCGGGAATGACGATCTCCGGCGCAAAAGCGATGGACCCGCCCGCCGCGGTCGGCACGATGGTGCCGTCGTCGGAGATGTAATCGAGCCCCGCACCGCGCGCCGTGTAGCCTGCGTAGGTACGTTCCTTGTCGCCCTGCTTGATGATCAGGCCACCGGGGCCGTTGCTGGCCGTGAGGCCCCACACGTTCTTGCCGTAACCCTTCCAGCCGCCCGGGTTGGCGACGGCATAAGCCTGCTGGGAATATGTGGCGCGGCGGCTGTTCTCGAAATAATCGATGCCCGACTTCTTGTTCCAGGCATCGTGGATGCCGCGGAAGTCCACCCACGTATGGCTGTACTGATGGCCGAACAGCGGTGCGAAATTGAGGAACGTCTGGCCGTGGAACTCGCCCCAGGTCTTGTCGTACGTCTTCGTCCAGGCCTGCCAGGCGTCGTCGCCGACCGGGTGCGTGGGCGAGCCGAGCGCGAGGATGTAGACGAGCATGCCCTCGTTATAGCCCTGCCAGTCGTGCGGAATCTGCTTGCCGCCCGGCGTCCAGCCCATGCTGATGAGTGGCGCATGGTTCTGCGCCCAGGTCCACTCCACACGACGGTAGATGTCGTCGGCGAGCTGGCGGATCTCCTTTTCCTTTGCATCGTCGCGGTCGTAATAGCTCTGCGCGAACAGCACGCCGCCAAGCAGCAGCGTGGTATCCACGGTGGAGACCTCGACCCAACGCGCTTCGCGCTTGCCGGTCTGCATGTTGAGGAAGTGGTAGAAGAAACCGTGGTAGCCGGTCGCGTCGTCCTCGGAATCGTTCTGCGGCGCATCGTGGAAGAAGCGCAGCGTGGCGAGCGTGCGTTCTACCGCCTGGTCGCGCGTAATGTAGCCGCGCTCCACACCGACGCCGTATGCGGTCAGGCCAAAGCCGACCGAGGCAATGGAGGCGAACGACTGCGTCGGGTAATGATCCGGGATCAGCCCGTTGCTGGGATTGGCGCTGTCCCAGAACCACTGGAACGTACGCTTCTCGAGGTCGGCGATCATCGGCGGCACCGGATGCAGATCCTTCAGCGATGCGGCGGCCGGTGCGTGCTTCACCTTCGCCGCGCCCTGCTGGGCCATGGCGAGGGGAGCCGCCAGACCGAGCAGAAGACCGACTGCGAGCGAGAGACGCTTGATCGTATTGACGTGCATGAGGCGGATCCTTCGGGCTTGCGGAGGCAGGCGGAACGATGGGGATGCGTTCGCCGTGCCTGTGGAAAGGGACGCCCGCCGCTCCTGACAGGCCAGTAAACGTTTACGTGAAGCGACCGGAGAAAGGCCCCGAAGGGCCTGACCGGAACCATACGGCGCACGCGGCGCCCTTTCAATCGCCGTGGCCATCACACGGCCACCGTGGGCGCGCGGCACTCGCGATCGATGAACTGCTGGTGGGTGGGCAGCAGGTCCACGTTGCGTGAGACGACGTCGCGAATGCTGGCGAGGAACTTCGGCAGTTCCTCGTCGGGCAGTTGATCGGCGAGCGGATCGTAACCCGCGGGCAGGATGCCCTGGCCGATCATCACCTGCACCCAGCTCACCACACCGAACATCTCGTCGCCGTTGCGGAAGAAGCGACCGCTCTGGCGGAACAGATCGATGTTCTCCTGCAACGATGCCGGAATCGCCATGGTGCGGCAGTAGTCCCAGAACGGCGAATCCGCGCGCTCCGTGGCGTGATAGTGCAGCACGAGAAAATCGCGAATGCGTTCGGACTCGAAGCGCGTCTGCGCGTTGTAGCGGTCGATGAGCAGCGGGTCCATCACGCCATCGGCGGGGAAAAGCTGCAGCAGCTTCGAAATGCCGGCCTGGATCATGTGAATGCTCGTGGATTCGAGCGGCTCCATGAACCCGCTGGCAAGACCGAGCGCCACGACGTTCTTGTTCCATGCCTTCTTACGCATGCCCGTCACGAAACGCAGCGGGCGCGGATCGCCCAGCGCCGGGCCGTCGAGGTTCGCGAGCAACGTCGCGGCCGCCTCGTCGTCGCTGATGTAGCGGCTGCAATACACGTAGCCGTTGCCGGTGCGGTGCTGCAACGGAATGCGCCATTGCCATCCCGCCGGTCGCGCGGTGGAGCGCGTATACGGCGTCGGCTCGGCCACTTTGGCGCAGGGCACGGCAAGCGCGCGGTCGCAGGGAAGCCACTGGCTCCAGTCCTCGTAGCCGGACTGCAACGCGCCCTCGATGAGAAGACCGCGGAAACCGGAGCAATCGATGAAGAGCGTGCCCTCGATGCGCTCGCCGTCGTCCATCACGATGGCAGCGACATGGCCGGACTCGGGATGCAGTTCGACATTGCGTACCTTGCCCTCGGTGCGCTGCACGCCGCGCGCTTCGCTGAACTCGCGCAGGTAACGGGCGTAGAGCGAGGCGTCGAAATGATAGGCGTAAGCCATGCCGCCCAGCGGGTTGCTGGCGGGCACGTCGGTCGGCGCGGGCAAAAACTTGCCTCGTGTTGCCGCGACGGTGTTGACGGAATAATCGTGCAGGTCGGCAGCGAGACCCGCCAGCCGCCCCTTGATCCAGAACTGATGGAACGGCGTCAGGCCGAGATCGTGGCCCATCGTGCCGAAGCCATGGATGTACGAGTCGCCCGGTCGCGTCCAGTCGTTGAACTGAATGCCGAGCTTGAAGGTGCCCTGCGTACGCATCACGAAGTCCGCTTCGTTGATGCCCAGCAGGTTGTTGAATGCCTTGATGTGCGGGACGGTGGCCTCGCCGACGCCGACGGTTCCGATGTCCTCGGATTCCACCAGACGAACGGTAGCCCGCTTGCCCAGCACGCGTGCCAGCGCCGCGGCCGCCATCCAGCCCGCGGTTCCGCCACCAACGATGACGATTGGGGTGATGCCGTAGCTCATGGCAACTCGCATGGATAAAAGAGAAAAGGCGCCCGCGGGGAGACGCACGGGCGCAAAAAATGACGGCGTATCCGGCGAGGTCGCCGGATACGCCGGTGGACCGCTTAGAACTTGAAGCCGGCCGTGAAGCGCGCAGTGCGCGGCACGAACTGGATGTTGCCCTTCTTGTTGAAGACGACCGGGTTGTTCGTATTCGGCGCGCCGTTCACCACGAAGTTGGTGTTGTAGTCGACCAAGTTCTTCCAGTTGAACACGTTCAGGATGTCGAAGCGGATGTAGAACTTCGTCTGATCGTTGTCGTTGATCGGGAAATCCTTCGTGGCCTGCAGGTCGATGTCGCGATAACCCCAGATCTTGCCGCCCACGAGGAACTTGGAGCCCGGCGGCGTATAGGCCATCGGACGTGCGCTCTCGCCGGTCGGGAAGATGTAGCCGTTGCCATAGCCCACCGCACCGTTCCACGGCAGCGGCGTCGCCAGGGTCAGCTTTGCCGAGAAGGTGAAGCCCCACGGACCGTCGAGCGAGCCGGTTGCCACGAAACGATGCTTGGACGCAGCGTTCGAGGTGATGAACGGGTAGGCGCCGATGGTCGGCTCGTCGAACGAGTAATGCTCGCCGATATCGCGGTTCTGCTTCGCGCGGGTATAGGTGTACGCGAAGTTGGCACTCCAGCCCGACTCGCGCGAGTACGGCTTGTCGGCCGACAGAAGCACCTGCGTGGTGCGCGTGCGGATGCCGTTGTTGCCGACGATCATCGAGCCGAAGCCCGGGATACCGTTGCCCCATGGCTGCGAACCGTTCTGGAAGAACGAACCGTCCGGATAGCGGTTGCCGAGCGTGAAGGCAAAGCCGTCATACGACAGCACGCGGGTGATGGTCGCGTCCGTGTTCCAGTCGCCGAGCTTGTTCGACATACCAATGCTGAACTGGTCCGAGTACGGCGCCTTCAGATTGTTGTTGAGCATGTCGACTTCCTGGCCCTTGTTGGTGCCAGCGACGAGCCCCTGCAGATTCTGAAGGCCGTTCAAGTAAGCCGGATCCCAGTTCACGCAGTTCGTGTTCGGACCGACGGTGCAGGGTCGATCGGGAAGGTTGAACAGGATTTCCTGGTAAGGCAGGGCCGACTTGGTCTGCTCCAGCTGCAGGTAGTCGTACAGATTGCGATCGTAGGAACGACCGGCACCACCGTGGATCACGTGCTCTTCGTCCGCGAACAAGTCATACGAAAAACCGAGGCGCGGGGCCCACTGGTTCTGCGCGTGGCGGTTGTGGCCGTTGCTGATGTAGTCCTGGTAGTTGATGCCACCCTTTGCCAGCGTCTGCGCATAGGTCTGGCCGGGGAACTGGGCCTGCGCGTTCTCGTCCAGCGAGTTGAAGCCGTCGATCACGTTCTGCGGCGTCACATAATCGAGATACGACGGGGTCTTTTCCTTGTCCCAGCGCACGCCGAGGTTCAGCGTGAGGTGGTCGTTCAACGACCAGTCGTCCTGAATGTACGCGCCGTACTGCTTGCTGTTCGTTTCCGCGATCGGATTCAGGCCCGGCACCGGATTGGAGAACTGCGCGCGATAAGGCACCGCTTCCGTGCCGCCGTCCGGCGTGACGTTGTAGAAGAACTGCGGATTGGTGTTCTGCGCATCCTGGGCGTGCAGCGTCACATCCTTGTACTTGTAGCCGACCTTGACGATGTGATCGCCGTGCCAGGTGAGGTCGTTGAAGGTGAAGTCGTCCGAGATCATCGGACCTTCCTGACCCTTGATCTGCGTCGCCAGCGCCGAGGCCGCACCAGTGCCGATGATCGTTGCGTCGTTGAGCGGACGCCACGTGTAGTTATAGCCGTTGCCGTAGTTGAGCGGCAGCGGATCGTTCGACGAATTCTCGTACGAGGCCTTGAACTCGTTGAAGTACCAGTCACCGCTGTGCTGCCAACGGAAGGTGCCGCGGGTGTCGTGGTTTTCCGTGGTGATGGACTGCGAACGCGACTGGCCCGCACCGATGTTGTCGGCCTGGGTCTCGCGGCGCACCTGCGTGCTGATCTCGATGCGATCGCGGTCGGAGAATTCCCAGTCGATCTTGCCGAAATACAGCTTTTCGTCGAACGGCAGGTTCGCCGGGCCCAGCTCGGCCTGGGCAGCGGCGGGCAGCAGGCCGATCGCGCTGGCAGGCACGTCGGAACCGGGGGTGACCGTGATCGGCGTGTCGAACTTCTTCTGCTCGAAGGTCACGAAGAAGTGCATCTGGTCCTTGATGATCGGACCGCCGAGCGCAAAGCCGTATTCCTTCTCGAACGAACGCGTCTTGTCGCCGTCTTCTTCCGAAGGCGTGCGGCTGCGGTATTTGTCCGAGGTGTAGGTGTAGAAGGTCTCGCCGTGGAACTCGTTGGTACCCGACTTGGTTTCCGCCGTGATCGCGGCGGACGACACCTGGTCGTACTCAGCCTTGTAGTTCGAGGTGATGACCTTGTACTCGCCGATGGCGAGCTGCGGGAACGGGTTGCCCTGGCTGTTCACCTGGCCCGAGACACCGCCTGCCTTCACGTAGCTCTTCTGGCCCACGCCGTCGATGAAGACGTTGACCGAGCTGTCGTTCTGCGCACCGCCGCGCAGCGACGTGTGGCCCTGCGCATCGACGCTGAAGACCATGCCGGGCACGGTGTCGGCGAACTCGAGGAAGTTGCGCGAGACCTGCGGAATCGTCTGGATCTGGCGCAGCGAGATCGTCTTCGCGACTTCCGGCGTGCGCACTTCGGTCAGCGTGGTGGCATTCACCGTCACGCCTTCCATCGAGGTAGCGGCGCTGGCATCGGCCGGTGCGGCGGCTGCCGGGGCCGCGAGGTTCAGCGTGGCGGTCGAGGCCACGGTGAGCGTCACGCTCTGCTGCGTGCCCGGGCCGGCATCCACCTGGTAGGTGGCCGGCGGCAGGCCGTTGATCACGTAGCTACCGTCCGCGCCGGCAACGGCCTTGCGGCTCAGGCCGGTCTGCGAATTGAACGCAGTGACGGTAGCGCCGGGCTTCGCCTTGCCGCGCAAGGTGGCGATGGCCGACTGCGCGTACGCGGTAGGTGCCATCACGGCGGCGGCAACCGTCGCGGTGATGACGCCGGCTAGCATCTTTTTCTTCAACTGCATCGAGGCTTTCATTGTTCCCCTCTCCCGAAATGTCTTCTGTGTGTGTTCCGGCCCGTGGGCGTGATGCACGGTGATCGGCGTTGCCGTCGATTCGCGGGTGGTCGAGCCACTCTTGGAAGCGTTATGTCCCCGTGTATCTGCCCGTTCCGCAGGTGCGGACCGATGTTTCTAGCGGTGTCCTGAAGTGACGCCGTCCTGGGATTCCCATCCACGGCCCGGCAAGCCGTGTCCTACGACGAAGCGTCAGGCTCGTCGTCGTGCCATGTCGCTACCGCCGCACGAGGCGCGGACGACGAGTTCAGTACCGACGACGGCGCGCGGTCGCGGCGCTTCGTCCTCGGGGGTTTCAATCATCTGGACCAGCCGTTCCAGCGCGGCCTCCCCCAGTTCGGCGATGCGGATGCGCACGGTGGTGAGCGGTGGCGTGACGTAGCGCGCCATCGGAATGTCGTCGAAGCCGACCACGGCGATGTCCTGCGGCGTACGCACCTGCGCTTCGGACAAGGCCGAAAGGCAGCCGATGGCCATCATGTCGTTGGCGGCGAAGATCGCATCCGGTCGCGGCACCATCGCCAGGGCCTGCTTGCCCGCGTGGTAGCCCGTTTCCTCGGTGAAGTCGCCCGGCAGCACGGCGGCACGGTCGCCCATGCCCGCAGCGTTGAGCGCCTCGCGATAGCCGCGGATACGTTCCTGCACGTCGTGGTTTACTTCCGGACCGGCGATGAAAACGATGCGCTTGCGGCCCAGCCCGATCAGATGCTCGGTCATGGCGTGTGCACCACCGAAGTCGTCGACGTCGAGCGAGGCGTGGCGATCGGAGCGCACGTGGCTGTTGATCAGCACCGTGGGTAGCGACGTCGGCAGGTTCTCGTCGAGGAAGGCCTCGTCGGCGTGCGGCGACATCACCAGCAGTCCGTCCACGCGACCCTGCATCGCGCGCAGGGCGACCGCCGCCTCGGTGGCGTCGCCGTGCGAGCTGGAGACCAGCAGGTACAGGCCACGCGAACGGGCGGCGAGATCGATGCCGCGAATCAATTCGGAGAAGAAGGCGCCATGCAGATCGGGCAGCAAGGCGCCGATCGTGTTCGTACGCCGGGTGATGAGGCTACGCGCGGCATTGTGCGGCACGTAATGCAGCCGCGCAGCAGCCTCGCGGATGCGTGCCTGGGTCTCCGGCGTGACACCGCCATTGCCGTTCAAGGCGCGCGATACCGACGCTACCGAGACATTGGCCATGCGGGCAACATCTTTGATGGTTACGGCCATGCGTTTGCTCTGCCTCTGGATCGTCTAGGGCGCCCTGGTGGCGAAACGTAAACGTTTTCATCAAACGCTGTAAAGGGTCGCTTAAGGCCTTTCGTCGCTGCACTGCCGCATTATTTGCGCCCTGAAAATGCGGGAAAAAGCCGCTGTTGCAGCGTCGCAAGCTTCTGCGGTGTCATGCTGCACTGCGCAAACGATCGTTTGTCGCAGTCCGCATTGCTCATAACAAAGAGGCGGCCTTTCGGCCGCCTCTTCAGATCAATCGTGAAGGTTTACCGAGATCAACCGGCTGGCATCAGGGCGAAGGCCACGGGCTCTCCGGCGGTCGAGGACGGCGCGATCCAGGCGTCGAACCAGCCCGGCTCGGCGTCGAACGCGCCATCGGCGCGGCAGAACGCCAGCATGGCCCGGTCGATCCGGAACGAAACCCTGGCCGACTCTCCCGCCTCGAGGCGGATCTTCTGAAAGCCTTTCAGCTCACGGATCGGGCGCACGCGGCTTCCGACCCGATCGCGGATGTAGAGCTGCACCACTTCCTCGCCCGCGACGCTGCCCTCGTTGGTGATGTCCACCTCGACCACCACCTGGCCATCCCAGGGCATGGACGCGCTGTCGATCCGCGGCGTGCTGTAGCGGATCGGCGCGTAGCCCAGGCCATGGCCGAATGGGAAGCGCGCTTCGTTGGGGGTTTCACGCCAGCGCGTGCGGAACGCCTCGGGGCCGCCCGCGCGGTACGGTCGTCCGGATGCGAGGTGGTTGTAATAGAACGGCTGCTGCCCGGCGTCGCGCGGAAAACTGATCGGCAGGCGGCCGGACGGGCTGTAGTCGCCGAATACGATGTCGGCAATGGCGTGGCCCGTCTGCGTGCCAAGGAACCAGGTGAGCAGGATGGCGTTGGATGCGCAGGCCTCGTCATCGAGTGCCAGTGCGCGACCCGTGCGCAGCAGCAGCACCACCGGCGTGCCCGTGGCACGTACCGCGGCAATGAGGCGGCGCTGTGCATCCGGCAGCACGATCTGCGTGCGCGATTGCGCCTCGCCCGAATAGCTGGCCGGCTCGCCGACCGCGAGCAACACCACGTCGGCCGCCGAGGCAGCGGCCACAGCGGCATCGATGCCGCCGTCCAGATCGGTGTCGATGCCCGAGCCCTGCACGATGTCGAGCCGGCTACCGTCACCCATGGCGGCGCGCAGGCCCGTCACGAGATCGATGCTGCGCGAGCGGTCGCTGAAGATGCTCCAGCAGCCGTCGAGGTTTTCGGTGTCCTCGGCAAAGGGGCCGATCAGCGCGATGCGGGAGGTGTCTCGCGACAACGGAAGCACGCCATCGTTACGCAGCATGACCACGGAGCGCCGCGCGGCATCGCGGGCGAGTTCATCGTGTTCCGCGATCCACGGCGGCGGCTGATCGCTTTCGCGCAGCGAGCGGTAGGGATTCTCGAAAAGACCCATGCGCTGCTTGACCGTCAGCACGCGGCGAACGGCTTCGTCGATGGTCGCCATGGAGACGCTGCCATCGGCAACGCAATCGGCAAGATGCTTCATGAACACGCCGCTCTGCATGCTCATGTCGAGGCCGGCATTGAGGCTCAGTTGCGCCGCGTGTTTTTCGTCTTCCGCAAAGCCGTGATCGATCAGTTCGAAATCCGAGGTGTAATCGGACACTACGAAACCTTCGAAGCCCCACTCGTCGCGCAACACGGTGGTCAACAGATGGCGATTTGCCGTGGCGGGCACGCCGTTGACGTCGTTGAAGGCGCTCATGATCGACAACGCGCCTGCGTCGATCGCGGCGCGGAACGGCGGCAGGTGCACTTCACGCAGCGTCTGCTCGGAAATGTCCGCGCCGCTGTAGTCGAGCCCGGCCGCGGCCGCGCCATACGCCGCGAAATGCTTGGGCGTGGCGAGCATCGAGTCGTCGGCGTCCAGATGCGGGCCCTGGAAGCCGCGCACGCGAGCGGCGGCGAAGACGCTGCACAGGTGCGTGTCCTCACCGGCCGTTTCGGCAACGCGACCCCAGCGCTGATCGCGCGCGATGTCGACCATGGGCGCGTACGTCCAATGCAGCCCTTCTGCCGTTGCTTCCACGGCCGCGGCGCGCGCGGTGCGTTCCGCCAGGGCCGGTTCGAAGCTGGCTGCCTCGCCGAGCGGGATCGGGAACATCGTACGCATGCCGTGGATCACGTCGGCACCCAGCAGCAGTGGAATACCGTGCGGGCTTTCCTCGACGGCCATGCGCTGCAGGTCGTAACCCTCGCGAGCGCCGACACCGTTGAACAGTGCGCCGATTTCCCCCTTGCGGATCATGTCGCTCACGACATCCGGCGGCCACGGGAACGTGTCCGGATTCACGTCGAAGGCGAACGGCCTGAGCGCGTCGGCAAGTACCGTCAACTGCCCCAGTTTCTGGGGAAGGGACATCTTGGCAATCAACGAGTCGATGTCCACTTTTTTTGAGCTCATGCAACGCGCTCCAGGCGATTTGCGCGCATGCTACGTAAACGATTACATCCGGTCAAATACGCGCGCAGACGCAGAGAATCGGGCCACTTGGGCCCGTCGTGACGACTCAGCGTGCGGGTTCGGGAGCGCGGGGCCAGGCCCAGATGCTGCAGGGATCGCCTTCGCGTCCACGACGTCGTGTCGCCACGCCGAGCCAGGCGAAGCCTACACCCATGGCGATCGCAACGAGATCGGCGCCGATCACGGCATAGCGTCCTTCGGCCAGGCTGCGCAGGAGTCGGTCGCTGTGGAGCGCTACATCGAGCAGCCCCACGGCCACGCTGGCGATGGCCGTGGCGAACAGCAGATCGACGGCGGCGCGTGCCGGTTGGCGCCACAGCGTCCAGCCGATGGCCGCGGCGACCACGGCGAAGAACGTCGGCTTCACCACGGCGTTGGGTTCCGCCCCCGCCAGCGGGCCCAGCAGGTTGGCGAGAAACGCGACGGAGACGCCAAGGCAGGTGCCGAGGCAGATACCCACGGTGGCGATCGCCATCGCGCGCACCTTTCGCGGCTGATCCGCATGCCGGCGTTTGCGCCGGGATTCGACGTAGAGCAAGTTGCCGGAATAGAACAGGAAGGCGCCGGCAAGACCGAGCAGGAAATAGAGCCAGCGCAGCGAGAGACCGCCGAAGGTGCCGAAGTGCAGGCCGAAGATGGCCGAATGCGTCGCGTGGTTCGCGTCGCGCGCACCCGCCAGTTGAAGATTGAGCACGCGCCCGTCGATCGCATCGAGCGCCACCGCACCGTATTCGCCCAGCGCCTTCGTGGACGTTCCGCGGACTTCCGCCGTCGCGCCTTGTCGCCCGTAATGCACGTAACGCATGTAATCCGGCGAGAAGTCGGCGGCCCCGGCGGCGAGCGCGGCCTGCCGCGCACGTGCACCCAGCTCGGCCGGGGACAGCATCGTGGCCGTACCGCCCTTGTCTTGCGTGGCGGGCATTGCACTGGTCGCACGGTCGTACGCAGGCATCAGCTTGCCGCCGAACGTCAGCGTGTTGAAAGCCATCAACGTCACCAGCGAGAGACACAGCAGCGCGCCTGTCACCGCGAAAATGATGTGGAAGGGCAGGCTGAGGATGCCGATCACGTTATGCGCGTCCTGCCACAGCCGCTTGAGGTTGTGGCCAGGGCGAAGCGCAAACAGATCGCGCAGCAGGTGGGGCAGGTGGATCAACAGGCCGGTTACCAAGGCCAGACCGTAGATCACGCTGACAACACCCATCAAGTAGATGCCGACCTTGGGAATGCCGAGGTCGTAGTGCAGTTCGTAGACGAAGTCGGCCAGACCGTGTTCGTGGTCCTCGGCGTCATGCGCCGCGCCGCTGTCGAGTGTCTGCGTCTTCCAGCCGTCCTTGTCCATCCAGTACGCCGTCACCTCATGGGACGGATGGTCGGCGGGGAAGGTCACGCCGATCTGCTCGCGTGCCGCGGGATGCTTCGCGACGATGTCGGCCAGCAGCGCATGCGCGCGATCCATGCTGTCGGCTCGCGCTTCCTCCACATGCGGCATGGCCCAGATGTCGATCTCCTCGTGGAACATCGTCAGCGCGCCGGCATAGAAGGCGACGAACAAGGCGAAGCCGGCGAGCAGACCGGTCCAGGTGTGTACGGTGGTGAAGGTGCGGAGCGTGGACGTTTTCATGGGTTCACAGCCCCGGCATCGTCTGTTTGGCGAGGTAGAGCGCGGCAAACGCGCCAAGATTCGCCACGGCCAGCCACGCCCACGCACGGGCGCCGCTGGTAAAGAGAAATGTGGCAGCCATCACGCCGGTCCAGAGCGGGAAGAACGCGACCAGCATCGGTATGACCACGGCCTCGCTCGATGCCGGCCACAGCCAGATCGCGAGGGAAATCAACGCCATGGATAGCGGCAGACCGAGCAGGATGCCAGCAAGGGCCTTGGCGAGCATCAGCGTCGACTCCGCTCGGCGGCGGGTCGGACCAGCCAGACCAGATAAGGCAGGGCGACCGCGCCCAGCATCAGCGCGGTCAGCGCCGCGAAGAAGCCCGGCAGGGACGTCGCACTCGCCACCCAGGCCAGCACGGCGACGACGGCGAGCGCGGCGGCCGCCAAGCGCGCCCCACGCCCCAACGGATGACGCAGCAGACGCTGATGGGAAGAGGCGAGATAGAAGAACGCGATAGCGGCGAAGGCCGCCACGCAGCCGAGGACATCCATGGGCGTGACCGTGGGGATTGATTGATAATTATTATCATCTGCGCCCCTGCGGTCAAATTCGCCACTGCTCAAGTTTTGACCAACCCAACCGTTAACTGAATACGGGGTTGCGGTGAAACTAGCGTTAAGTGGCCTCGTTAAATTAGGATTAACACCCCACCGATCATCGCCATGGGCCATCTCGCTCTGCGATGCGACAGGAATATTCGATAACACCTTGATGTAGCAGCCATGTTGACCACCGCCCTCATTGTCACGACCGTCCTTGCCTTCGCCTTCGCGATGGCCTCGGTCCGACGCATTCCGGAGGGTCAGGTCTACAGCGTGCGCCGTCTTGGCCGTGGCCCCGCCTTGCTGACCGCCGGCACGCACGTGGTGCTGCCGGTGCTCGATCGCGTCGCCCACAAGATCGATCTCGGTGGCCAGGTGCTGCGCTTCGAGGGCGGCACCGTCTACTGGCAGGTGCTCGAGCCCGAAGTCGCCGACGAAGTGATCGACGAGGCGCCGGAGCTGATCCGCACCAACGTGGTGGCCGCCCTGCGTGACGCCAGCACCGCGCACCAGGCCGACCGCCGTGCCGTCGGCACGCAGCTCAAGCACGCCATGAACGGCTCGCTCCGTGCGCGCGGCATGCTCGTCACCCGCGTCGAACTCGACGCCGCCTGATTCCACGCTGGCGCCATCGCGCCAGCGCTTTCATACTTTGCGCCCCTCGCCCGATCCCACGACGGCATGACCGCGCGCGAAACCCTCAAAGCTCAACTCGAAAACGGTGTGTCCACGCTGGGCATCGCCTTACCGGACGGCGCCGTCGAGCGTCTGCTCGACTACCGCGAGCTACTCGAACGCTGGAACGCCGCCTACAACTTGACCGCCGTGCGCGACGATCAGGCGATGATCGCGCGTCACCTGCTCGACTCGCTGGCGATCCTCCCCTATGTGCAAGGCCGATCGCTGGCCGACCTCGGCACGGGTCCGGGGCTTCCGGGTATCCCCCTCGCCATCGCGGAGCCTGCGCGCGAGGTGCTGATGGTGGACTCCAATGGCAAGAAGGTCCGCTTCCTGCGCGAGGCGATCCGCTCGTTGAAGCTCGCGAACGCACGTGCCGAGCAAAGCCGGGTGGAGGACGTGGAAGGCACGTTCGAGTGCATCACCGCCCGCGCTTTCGCCTCGCTGGCCGACATGCTCGGCTGGGGCGGCCACCTGCTGGCACCGAACGGCATCTGGCTCGCCATGAAGGGCCGCCACCCCGCGGAAGAACTGGACGGCGTGCCCGAGGGCTTCCGCGTGGAAGCGATCCACACGCTTGCCGTACCGGGCGTCGAGGGCGAGCGCCACCTCGTGGTCATTCGCCGCGCTTGATCCGCCTCGGTATCGCGCTGCGGAGGATCGGTTCCGTCATCGCCGGCATGTCCTCGCCATCGCGATGCCGTCGGCGCAAGGCGCGCTCCTACAGGGATGCGGGTGGGATGGTACGCTAACGCCCTTTCCGCGCACGGTAGCTACCGGTAACCCATGGCCCGCATCATCGCAGTCGCCAATCAGAAGGGCGGCGTCGGCAAGACCACCACCTCCGTGAACCTCGCTGCGGCGCTGGCCGCTGCGAAGCGCAAGGTGCTGCTCGTCGACTTCGATCCCCAGGGCAATGCCACGATGGCGTCGGGCGTGGACAAGCACGAGACCAAGCCGAACGGCTGCGAAGTGCTGCTCGGCGAGGCCGCGATCGCCGACGTGCTGGTACGCACGGAAGCCGGTTTCGACCTGCTGCCTGGCAACGGCGACCTCACGGCCGCCGAGTTGAAGCTGATGGACGGCCTCGCTCGCGAGCAGCGCCTGAAGGAGCAGCTCGCGAAGGTCGCGGACCGTTACGACACCATCCTGATCGACTGCCCTCCGTCGCTGCACCTGCTCACGCTGAATGCGCTGACCGCGGCCGATGGCGTGCTGATCCCCGTGCAATGCGAGTATTTCGCGCTCGAAGGGCTGTCGAGCCTGCTCGACACCATCGAGGCCGTGCGCCAGCGCCTGAACCCGCGGTTGGAAGTGGAAGGCCTGCTGCGCACGATGTACGACGTGCGCAACAACCTCGGCAACGAGGTCTCGGCGCAGCTCACCCAGCATTTCGGCGACAAGGTGCTGCGCTCGATCATCCCGCGCAACGTGCGTCTGGCCGAGGCGCCCAGCCATGGTCAGCCGATCCATCTGTACGATCGCGGTTCGCGCGGCGCCATCGCCTATATCGGTCTGGCGGGCGAGATCATCCGCCGCGAGCGCGTGCTGAATGCACAGGGCGGCGACACCGTGAGCGAGCTCGATGAAGCCGCACCGGGCGCCGCTCCGACGACTCCTTAAGGAACAGCAATCCATGGCAGCAGCGAAGAAACGTGGACTCGGCCGTGGCCTCGACGCCCTGCTCGGCGGTGGCGCCGGTCCCGCTGCCGCGCCGTCGATCATCGAACAGGAAGGCGAACTGCGCACCCTGCCGATCCAGCAGATTCAGGCCGGTAAGTATCAGCCGCGCCGCCACTGGAACGACGAGGCGCTCGATGAGCTGGCCGCCTCGATCAAGGCGCAGGGGCTGATCCAGCCCGTGGTGGTCCGCGCCATCGGCAAGAACAGCTACGAGCTCATTGCGGGCGAACGTCGCTGGCGCGCGGCACAGCGCGCGTCGATGAGCGAGATCCCGGCGCTGGTCAAGGACGTGCCCGAGCAGTCCGTGCTCGCCATGGCGCTGATCGAGAACATCCAGCGCCAGGAACTCACTCCGCTGGAAGAAGCGCAGGCCCTCCAGCGCCTGATCGACGAATTCGACCTTACCCACCAGCAGGCCGCCGACGCCGTTGGCCGCTCGCGTGCCGCGGTGTCGAACCTGCTCCGCCTCATGGAGCTTCCGGCGTCGATCAAGCAATTGCTCGACGAGAGCAAGCTGGAAATGGGCCATGCCCGAGCGCTGCTGACCCTGCCGGCCACGGTCGCAGAGCCGCTCGCCCTGGAAGCGGCGCGCAACGGCTGGACCGTGCGCGAACTGGAAGAGGCCGCGCGCAAGGCGCAGGTGGCGCCCAAGGGCAAGGCCAAGTCCGCCACCGTCGACCCGAACATCGCCAACCTCGAGCGCGAGCTGGCCGAGCGCTTTGCCACCCGTGTCGAAGTGGCCCATGGTCGCGGCGGCAAGGGCAAGCTGGTCATCCACTACCACAGCCTCGACGAGCTGGACGGCATCCTCAGCAAGGTCCGCTGATACACCTTGTAAGGGAACCACCATGGCTCCGGTCAAAGAGGGTGTGAATCCCAAGCAGCGCCAGTACGAAGCCATGGTGCGCGCCCTGTCGGCGGACCTGTACCGTTACGCCTTCTGGTTGTCGCGTTCCGAGACCGTCGCCCAGGACCTCGTCCAGGAGACGTTCCTGCGCGCGTGGAAGAACCTCGACGCGTTGCGCGACGCGGAGGCGGCCAAGCCGTGGCTGATCACGATCCTGCGCCGCGAACATGCGCGTTTGTACGAGCGCAAGCGCCTGGACACCGTCGAACTGGACGACAACGTGCCCGAGGACACCGCCTTCGCCAGCCCCGAGCGCAGCGGCGACGCGGCGCAGGTGCGCGAGGCCATGCTCAAGTTGCCAGACAAGTACCGCGACCCGCTGGCCATGCAGGTGCTCGGCGGCATGAGCTGCGATGAGATCGCGGAAAGCACCGGCCAGCAGCCCGGCGCGGTCATGACCCAGTTGTTTCGTGCCCGGCAGCGACTCAAGGCGCTACTCGGTGGACGTGCCGCGGCGGAGGGAGCCCGGAAATGAATTGCCTCGATTTCCGCCGCCGGATCGGTGCCGAGCCGCGCTCGCGCGATCCCGAATTGCTGGCCCATCGCGACGCCTGCAAGGACGGCTGCGCAGCGTTCTGGCAGCGCGCTCAGCGCTTCGAGGACGACATCGAGGCGGCCATGGCCGTAGCCATTCCGGAAGGCCTTGCCGACCGGATCCTGCTGGCCCAGGCCACCGGCGAGCGCCGTCGCCAGCTCGTGCGGCGCCGGACCTGGATGGCCCTCGCGGCGTCGGTGCTGATCGGGTTGGCGGGCGGCGGCATGCTGTGGCGCCAGGCCGACCTGAACTCCCTGCCCGCCCTCGCCGTGGCGCACATGCCCGGGGAACTGGATTCACTGGACCTCACCCAACCGATGACGGACGCCCAGGTCGAGGCCGGTTTCGTCGGCCGCGCCACGCGCTTGAAGGGTCCGGCGCCGGCCGACGTTACCTACGTGCACGACTGCACCGTGGGCCCGTACCCCGCGATCCACCTCGTGACGCGGATGAACGACGAGCCCGTCGTGGCGCTCTACATGCCCGGCAAGATGACCTCGAAGACGGCCGACTTCCAGCGCGATGGCTGGGAGGGGCGCCAAGTAGCGCTCAGCGGCGGCACGCTCGTTGTGATGGCGCAGGGCGCCAGCCGCAGCACGATGGACGCCGTGGAACGCGGCTGGCGGGCCGCCATTGAAGGGCCGGCGGGCCAGCGCGTCGGCCGGATCTGAAGTCAGGCTTTCCTCGTCCTTGTGGGAGCCGCCATGGCGGCGAGAAGCCAACGAAGCGGTGTAGCCGTGAGCAAGCTCCGATCGCCAGCAGGCTGGCTTCCACCGGCACATTCCCTCGCCGCTATAGCGATCCCCACAATTCGGTGACGGTGTCCCCCGCTGGCGGCTTGGGCGATAATGCCGCCTCAATCTCCCTGCCCCGGAACCGCGATGACCGACCTCGCCGTGGTCGTGCCCGTCTTCAACGAGCGCGACAACATCCCGCCCCTCCTCGCCGAGATCGCATCGGCCCTGCGCGGACGGATCGACTTCGAGATCATCTACGTCGACGACGACAGTACCGACGACAGCGTGGCCGTGCTCACGGCGGCGAAGGCGCAGTACCCGGAACTGCGGATCATCCGCCACGTGACCCGCAGCGGGCAGAGCACCGCCGTGTGGAACGGTGTTCGCGCCGCGCGCGCGCCGTGGATCGCCACGCTCGATGGGGATGGGCAGAACGATCCCGCCGATATTCCCAAGCTGCTCGCGGCGCGTGCCGGCGCTGCGGCCGATTTGAAACTGTTCGCTGGCTGGCGCGTCACACGCCGCGACAGCTTCAACAAGCGCATTTCCTCGAAGGTCGCCAACGCGGTGCGTTCGCGCATGCTGCGCGACGACACGCCGGACACCGGCTGCGGCTTGAAGCTGTTCGAGCGCGAAACCTTCCTGCGCCTGCCCTACTTCGACCACATGCATCGCTACCTGCCGGCGCTGGTGAAGCGCGCAGGTTTCGCGAGCCAGAGCGTGCCCGTGAGCCACCGCCCGCGCACGGCCGGCAGCTCGAAGTACGGCATGCTCGATCGTCTGTGGGTGGGCCTGGCCGATCTTCGCGGTGTGGCCTGGCTGATGCGTCGCGCCAAGGTGACGCGTACCGAGGAAATCTAGGGCCCGATCGGAGCGCTGGCGGCGCGCTCAGCGCAACGCCAGCGTGCGAGGCTTCCAGGCATCCAATGCCTGCGTGGTGCGCTCGCGGCCCAGGTCGATGAGTTCGCGTGCGCGATAGAACTCGTACAGCGTGGACACGTTGCGCGGGATCTCGATCAGAAGATCCGGCGGATACGCGGCGAGACGCAGGCGAGACAGATTCGCCTGCATGAGGTCCATCGACTGCGTCATAAGGTCGAACGCGCCCGGATCGCGCACCTTCGGTTCGGTGCTCTGCGGCAGCACCTTGCCGAACAATCGGCCGATGCGCGCGGCGTAGCCCGTATCGGGCACCGCCATGACGTCGCGCTCGGGTGGTTTCTGCATTTCTGCCGCGCCATCCACGCTCACGGCCATCACGTAATCGGCGTCCTCGCGCATCAACGGCAGCACGGGTAGCGGATTGAGCAGCGCGCCATCGACGAGCCGACGGCCTTCATGGTTGTACGGGCGGAACAGCGTCGGGATGGCGATGGACGCCCGAATGGCGTCGAACAACGGTCCGCGCGTGAGCCATACCTCGCGTTCGCGGTCGATGTCGGTGGCTACCGCGGTAAAGGCCAGCGGCAGTTCCTCGATGTTGACCTCGCCGATCAGCTCGCGCAGCGCGGCCATGATCCGGTCGCCCTTGATGAATCCGCCCCCGGAAAAGCTCCAGTCCACGAGCCGCAGCACGTCGAACTTGGCCAGGGTGGACACCCAGTCGCGATAGATGTCCAGCTTGCCCATCGCATAGACACCGCCGATCAGCGCGCCCATGGACGTACCCGCGATGGCGACGACCTCGTAGCCGCGCTCTTCCAGAACCTCGAGCGCACCGATGTGCGCCAGCCCCTTGGCGGCTCCCGCGCCGAGCGCGAGCGCTACGCGAGGCCGTCGCGAGGTGCCGGAGGTGGCATCCGCCGTGCCAGGGTCGAGGGTATCCAGGTCGCTCATGTGACGCTCAATGATGGTGGCCGTTCGCCTGGTATCCAGACAGTGCCAGTTGCAGCAGGATCTTCATTTCCTCGCGCAGAGGCAGCGGCGACACGATCTCCGCATCCGGCCCGTACTTGAGCACGTCCATGAGCAATTCGCGCGAATTGGAATAAGGCACCTTCAATTCGTAGCGGCCATCGGACAACCACTCGCCTTTCTGCTGCGAATGCCAGTGCTCGTCGGCGACCCAGCGCGCGGCATGCGACGAAAAGCGGATCGTCGCCCATGCCTTCGGCTTGCCGGCAAAGATGCCGTAGCTGGATGCCAGCAGGTCGTTGAGTTCGGCCTCTTCCACGTCGCGCGCCTTGGCGTCGAGCGCCTGCGGCTCGGCGATACGGTCCACAGCGAAGCTGCGCAATGCTTCGCGGTCATGGTCCCAGACGTCCAGATACCAGTTGTCGCGGTAATGCGTCAGCCGCTGCGGAGACACAGTGCGCTTGGTATCGGAATTGGTGGTGCGGGCTCGGTAACGGAAGCTGACCTGACGCCGTTCGAGCACGGCACCGGCCACAATGCGGAACACCTGCTGGTCCATCCGGCGGGCGCCCCAGGAGATCACGCGGATGCGATCCACCGGCAGCGCCTTGCCGCTCCCGTGGTCGGAGAGCAGCCGTTCAATGCGCGCCTTGAACGGCGCCAGCGCGCCCGCGAGCACGCCGGGATCGGAGCGGCCGATCAGTTCGTTGAGCGCCATCAGTGCGGCCAGCTCGTCGCTGGTCAGCCATAGGCCAGGCAGTTCGAAACTGTCGCCCTCGCCCGATTCGTAGCGGAATGACGCCTGCTCGCCGGCCACGCTCTGCACCGGGGCGCCGAGCGCATCGCGCAGGAAGGCCACGTCGCGGTAGAGCGTGGCGCGCGAGCATTCCAGTTCGTCCATGAGCCGCGACAGCGGCACTGGATAGTGCGCGGACTTCAAAAGTCGGTGCAGCGTGAGAATGCGCTCGTAGCGGTCCATGGGTGTCGCCGGGCAGATGGAGCTTCGGGAAGTGTGTCCGCGCTGGCGTGACGCCCGTATCTACGCGATCCACGCGCGAAGCATGGCGGCGGCAGGGGCACCGCGCAAGGGCGATCGGCGGTCCGATCCGTCGGCGTGGGGCGCCCGGTTTGCGCCGGAGGCCATAAGGCGCAAAAATGCTGCTTTGCGATTCGCCGAAGGCCTTCCCCGACCATGGCGGAACCGAACGAGGCCCCACCCGTCGCATCGGCCCTCCCGGGCCAGTCCGACGCGGCAGAGCCCGCCCGTGCCCTGTTTTCCCTCCCCACGGTGGTCGTGCAAACGGCCAGTGCGACCGGTTACGGCCTGTGGATGGTGCTCGGTACGGCGCTGGCCCTGGGCACGTATCCCAACGGACGGGGGGACGTGCTCGTGCCGTTGTCGATCGGGCTGGTGTTCGTCGGTGCGGGCTTGCTGGCCGCATGCCTGCGCTTACCGTTCGCACCCGACTGGCACGGCTGGAACCCGGTCAAACGCATGATGCCCACGCTCGAAGGCATGATCGCCATGGTCAACTTCCTGCCGATGCTCGCCCTGGCCGGGCTTGCCCGCGGCGGCAACGACTTCTGGGCCACGCGGCTGGCTGGTGCGGCGCTCATGGTCTGCAGCCTCGCCACCTTGATCCACACCACACGCAGCGCCTCGCGCGGGTTGTCCGGCACGGTCGCCTCCGTCGCCCACGGGCTGCCGCTGGGGCGGACGATCGCCGCGCTGTTCGCCGGTGGCCTCTGGTTCTGGCTCTGCGTGGCCTTGCAGGATGACGCACCGGCCGATCCGCTCGATCCGTGGCGCCTGGTACTGCTCGCGGTGGCGCTGGCGCTGGGACTGGTGGAAGGCATGCGCTGGCGCGCGCTGCGGCAGTTGATCGACGCAGGGCGAACCGAGCGATCGTTCCGTCATGGCGGCTTGCTGGGTTGGCGGCTGGCCGTGGCGACGTTGTCGGTCGGTCTGCCATGCGTCTTTCTGATCGCTCATCCGGCCGGCCCGACGCATCCGCTGGCGGCCGGTCTGGCAGCGTTAAGCTGCGTTGTCGGTCAATGCCTCGAACAGCGACTCTACGGTCGCGCATACGCCAGCCTTACAGCTGGCATGACCTGATTGATCCATGGCGCGGGGGGCGCGCCGCCGGCCATCCATACGGCCGAATACATTGACGGTTTTCCATACACATCCGGGTAGACGATGAAACGACTTCTTATCGCCACGCTCGTCCTTGCCGCCCTGCCGTTCACGGCGGCGGCCCAGGACGCCAACGCCAACGCCAACGGCAATACCGACGGCAACGCCAATGCGGCCCAGAATGGCGGCTGGACAGGCTCCGGTGAATTCGGTTTTGCCTCGGCCCGCGGCAACTCCCGTTCCGAGAACGCCAACGCCAAGCTTGGCCTCAGCCAGGAAAACGAGGTGTGGAAGAACAACTTCTACCTCAATGGCCTGCGTTCGAAGGGCGAGGTATCGGTCACCGATGCCGACGGCAATACGGTGGACAAGTTCAGCACCACGGCCAACCGCTACGATACGGGCGCCTCGGTCGGCTACAAGTTCGATCCGCGCAGTTACATCGTTACGGCCGCCCGTTATGAGCACGACGACTTCGGCGCCAACCTGTGGCAGGGCATCGTGTCGGTCGGTTACGGCTATATCGCGCTGAAGAACGAGCGCGCGGAGCTGTCGTTCGAAATCGGTCCCGGTTTCAAGCGCTACCAGCCGGCAACGACCACGCGCGCCGTATTGAATCCCGATGGCACGCCTGCGACCGATGCCGAGGGTAATGCGCTCAGCCAGCGCTACACGCCGGATGCCGAGAGCGAAGTGGTCGGCCGTGGCCTGATCAACGCGAAGTATCGCCTCACCGACAACACCGCACTGGAAGACACGCTGCTGGTGGAAGCGGGCTCGAAGAACCAGTACTACCAGAACGACATCGGTCTCTCGGTCAGCATGACGAAGAAGATGGCGCTCAAGGTCGGCTACCAGATCCGCTACAACAGCGACACGCAGCCGGGCACCAAGAGCACCGACAAGCTCACCACGACCAACCTCGTCTACAACTTCTAAGCCGCGCGCCGGCGAGAATGCGGCGCGAACGTATGGCGCGTCGCCTTCTCGCCGCTCTGCCGTAACGCACCGGGGCGCGACCGCGCTACCGCTGCGGCGTGAGGAAGGTCTCGGCGCCCTGCGCCAGCAACATTGCCGCGACTTCGTGGCCGAGCGACACCGGCGTATCGCCGCGGCTGTCGGCCTGTGCGCGCAGCAACTCGCCGCTTGCCGCATTACCGACCATACCGTGCAGCGTGAGGCCATGCTCGGCAACGACGCACCATGCGCCGATGGCGACCGCGCAGCTTCCCCCGAGCTTTTCATTCATGGCCCGCTCCGCCTCGACGGCGATCCGGGTTTCCTCGTCGATCAGTGCGGCCACGTAGGCGTTGATGCGGGCGTCAGTCGCGCGCGATTCCACGGCGATGGCGCCCTGCCCGGGTGCCGGGAGCCAGTCCGGGCTGGCGAGTCGAGCCCGGATGCGTCCGCCGAGCCCAAGGCGTTCGACGCCGGCGCAGGCGAGGATGATCGCGTCGTAATGCCCCTCGTCCAGCTTCGCCAGGCGCGTGTTCACATTGCCGCGCAGGTCGAGAAGCTGCAGGTCGGGGCGCAGCGCGCGCAGCTGTGCCTGGCGGCGCAGCGACGATGTGCCGACGCGTGCGCCGTTCGGCAGGTCGGTCAGTGCGGCGTAGTCGTTGCTGATGAAGGCGTCTGCGGCGTCGGCGCGCGGCAGGATCGCCGAAAGCACGAATCCCGGTTCCAGTTCGGCTGGCACGTCCTTGAGCGAATGCACGGCGATGTCGGCGCGGTCCTCCAGCATCGCGATCTCCAGTTCCTTGAGGAAAAGGCCCTTGCCGCCGATGGTGGCGAGCGACCGGTCGAGGATCTCGTCGCCACGCGTCGACAGCGGCACGAGTTCCACCTGCAGGCCCGGATGCGCCTGGCGCAGCAGGCTGGCCACGTGTTCGGCCTGCCAGAGAGCCAGCGCACTCTTGCGGGTGGCGATGCGAAGCGGTGCGGTCATGGTCAATCCGGGCAAGCGTTTGGCGAAGCGTGCGATTGTCCCGCAAACGACGCGCCAGCGCAGCGCCGGATGCAAAGCGATCAGGCGTCGGGTGCGCGGAGCCGCTGGCGAACCGCCGGCAGATTGCGTCGGCTGACCTCGGGAGCGAAGTCGGTGCCAGCAAGGCGGGCCAGCACGCGACCGTCGGGCAAGGTGGTAAGCCCCAACAGACGCTCCCGCGGAACGAGGCAGTTCCGGTGCAGGCGGACCAGGCGCTCGCCGTGCGCGGTCTCCAATTGACGCAGGGACTCGTCGATCAGCCACGTGCCCCCCGCGTGCTGCACGGCAACGTACTTCTCGTCCGCCAGCAGATAGAACACATCGCTCAATGGCACGCGGACCTCGTTCGCGCCGCTGCGGGCACGCAACCACGCGCCACGCTCCACACGCGCTGGTGGCTGCCGCGCGGCGACACGATCGATGGCTTCGTCGAGGCGTTCCGCGCGTACCGGTTTCAGCAGGTAGTCGGTCGCGCCGAGATCGAAGGCGCTGAGCGCGTGCTGCTCGTAGGCGGTGCAGAACACGACCTGTGGCGGCGACGGCAAGGCGGCGAGGCGGCGTGCGGTCGCGGTGCCGGAAAGGCCGGGCATCTCCACGTCCAGGAGCACGAGATCGGGTTTCCAGGTGGCGCAGGCCTCCAGCACCGCGTCGCCATCGGCCACTTCGCCCACCACGGTCACGTCGGTGCGGCGCGCGAGCAAGCCACGCAGGCGCACTCTCGCCAGCGGTTCGTCATCGGCGATCAGGACGCGCATGCGCAGCCTCCGGAAGGAACATGGTCACGACGAAGCGCCCGTCGCTGGCTTCCGCCCGCACCGACGCCCGCTCGCCGAAGTGAAAGCGCACGCGCTCGCGCACGTTGCGCAGGCCATGGCCGTTGCCTGGCACGGCGGGCGCGTCGGCCAGCGGATTGTCGATCACGATCTCCACGCCGCCCGGCACACGCGTGCCGCCGAGCCGGATCGTGCCACCTTCGCGAAGGGGCTGTATGCCATGGCGGATGGCGTTCTCCACCAGCGGCTGCAGCAACAGGTGTGGCAGCGGAAGATCCGCCGGGACGTCGATATCGCGTTGCACGCGCAAACGATCGCCGAGGCGCAAGGCCTCGATGTCCAGATAGCGATCCACCAGCGCCCATTCCTCACCGAGCGTACTCAGCGCGGCGAGGTCGCTGCCGAGTGCTGCGCGGAACAGTTCGGCGAGGTTTTCGACGGTGCGCTCGGCGGCGTCGGGGTCCACGCGAATGAGTGCCGCGACGGCGTTCATGCTGTTGAACAGGAAGTGCGGCCGGATGCGCGCCTGCAAGGCCGCGACCTGGGCCTGCGCGGCGGCGGCGACGCGTACCTGCCACTGCGCCACCACATAGAAGTAGCGCAGCAGGCCTGCACCAAGCAGACCCGTCGCGACCATGCTGTCGCGCACGAAACCAAAATGCGATACCGGGCTGAGCCCGGCACCCAGGTTGTGGTCGATCCAGCCAAGAAGCGCGGCGCTGGCGCCCACGGTCGTCACCAGCAGCAGCCAGACGGCGGCATAGGGCCAGAGCGATGGCAGACGCTGCATCCACGGCCGCAGCTTGCACAGTGCCACGGTGAGCAGCACCGACAGCCAGCTCGTGAACAACACGGCGATGCTGTAGTCGCGCAGGTCGCCGTCATTGCCCGGCGCAAGCCACATCAGCGTGACCGTCAGTGCACCTACCAGCAGCAATGCGAACAGCACCGGCAGGCTGCAGAAATCGGGCAGCGGTGCCGACGGTGGCCGGGGGGTACGGGGCGCGGGGCTGGACATGCGGCGAGTATGCAACAGTCGGTCGAGCGGCCTTCTCGGCCGCGCTGTGTTCCGTGACGCCGGTCCCGTCGGCGGCCCGGCGGACGCACTCACACCGTCGCGAAACGCTCCGTCAGCCAATGTCGGATGTCTTGGATCTCCGTCATGTTCACCTGGTGACCCATCGGATAGCTATGCCACTCGATGCGATGCCCCAGCGCTTCCAGGAGCTGCCGCGACCGTTCGCCTAGCGCCATGGGGACGATCGGGTCGACGCTGCCGTGGCCCCAGAAGATCGGCGTGGCGTGGTTGGCACCGTGCCGTTCCGCCTCGATGGTCTCGTGCAGCGGCAGGTACGCCGAGAGCACGAGCAGTCCGCCCAAGGTCTCGCGATGCCGCAGCCCCGCGGCCAGCGTCATGGCGCCCCCCTGCGAGAAGCCTGCCAGCACGATGTGCGATGCCGGAATGCCGCGTTCGACCTCGCGCGCAATCAATGCTTCCACGTCGGCCACCGAGGCGTGGATGCCTTCGGCGTCCTGTCGATCGGCGATGCCGAGGCTTTTGATGTCGTACCAGGCCCGCATCGGCATGCCGTTGTTGACCGTGACGGGCCGCACCGGCGCGTGCGGAAAGACGAAGCGAATGCCGGGCCAGGACGGGTCCACCAGCTCGGGCACGATCGGCACGAAGTCGTCGCCGCTGGCGCCGAGGCCGTGCAACCAGATCACCGACCAGGTCGGATCGGCGTGGGTCTCGTGTTCGACGGTGGGCAACGGCATGGGGCAACTCCTTCGACAGACCGCGCATGGTACCAGCGCATGAAACCAAGCCGCGGCGAAGCGATCAGCGAAACAGATGAGGCACGAAGCAACTCGTGTTGCGCGTGATCAGGTCGCCGTCCTCGCGCATGCCGATGCCGACCGGCGTATCGCCGACGACCCAGGAACCTACCAGCGCATGCCTGCCATCGAACACCGGCAGCGGCGCGAATGCCTGGTAGATATGACACGGCTTGCCGTGTCCTCGCTCGCCAGGGGTCAGCACAGCGATGCCCTCGCCTTCGCGGCCCCAATACGGTTTCACCACGGCGGCGCCCGCGATGGCATCGCGTGTACGGCTGGCGGGCAGAAGGTTCGGATGCCCGGGGAAAAACTCCCAGAGCAAGGGCAGGATCGCCTTGTTCGATAACAGCATCTTCCAGGGCGGCTCGAGCCAGCGCGTGCCACTTGCCGGGATATGCGCGGCGAACGGCTCGCTCATCAGCCATTCCCACGGATACAGCTTGAACAGACGATCGATCGGACGATCGGCCAGGTCGATGAATGCCTTGCCCGACCAGCCGATCTCTTCGATGTCCAGCGCCTGCACATCCAGACCCGCCTGCGCGCAGGTGTCGAGCAGGTAATCCGTGGTCGTGCCGTCCTCGGGGCTGTCGTAGCACGCGGCGAAGTGCATGCGCGCGCCGCCGCCCACGACGCGCCAGCGCTCGATCAGTGCTTCGTGGATCGCATTGAACTGATCGGCATCCGGGGCCACGTCTTCCAGCCAGTACCACTGCACGACCGATGCTTCGAACAGCGAGGTCGGCGTATCGGCGTTGTATTCGAGCAGCTTCGGTGGCGAGCGTCCGTCGAACGACAGATCCATCCGACCGTACAGCGCCGGATCGCGATCGAACCAACTGCGCTCGGCGAGACGCGCGGCGGCGTCGCCGAGACCGAGATCCTCGTAGCGTCCCGCACGGACGATGCGATCCACCGCCTCCATGCACAGGCCGTGCAGTTCCGCCGTGGCCGCTTCGAGCGTGTCGATGGCATGTTCGTCGAACACATAGCAGGCGTCTTCGCGCCAGTACGGCTGACCATCCAGGGTGTGGAAGCCGAACCCGATCGCCTCGACGCGGGCTTGCCAGTCCGCTCGAGGTTCGATGCGTTCGCGACGCATCAACTGCCCCGCGCCGAGACGCGTCCGGTGGAGCCGAAGCCGCCGCGACGGCCGAAATCCAGGCTCGTGGGGCCGTGTCCGGCGAAGCCTGCACTCGCGCCGCTGGCGTAGCTGCGCCCTGGGCCTGGATCGCCGTCCACGCGGCCGTTGCGCCAGTCGCTGCGATACCAGGGGCCGTAGTAGTGATAGCCGCCGGTGCCACCGGACGACACGGGCTTGTCCTGCGTGCATTGGCCCGTGGCGTAGTCGTGCTCGCAGTCTTCCAGCGAGGCGTAACCGTTGCGCTGCACGTCCTTGCCACCGAACGCGGCGAAACCGACGGCCGCCATACCCGCCATGCCCACGGCAACGACCAGGGAGCGACGGCGCAGCAGCGGATCGCGTGGCGGATGGAACGACGGATGGCGATAACCGGGCTGCACCGAGAAGCGTGCGTCTTCCTTGGTCGATGCATGGCTGGTTTTGCGGGGCGTCAGCGGCGAATCGTCCTTGCTCATGACCCGGTCCTCAGTAGGTCATCGCAGCGGCGTTGATCGCGCCGATGCAGGCGGCCACGACCGCGACGAAGAGCGCCACCGAGCGCACGTCCTGTTCGATCTTGGCGCGCAGGTCGCGCACGATCACGCGGAGCACGAAATGCGTGAGCAGCTGCACCACCCACGCCACCAGTCCCCATAGCGCCAGATCGAGCAGGTTGACGCTGTGTGCAATAGCGCTGGCAAGGGGTTGGACGAAGCCGATGGCGGCACCGCCGAGGCTGATTGCCGCCGACAGGTTGCCGTCGCGGATCAGCGCCATCTCGCGTTGCGGCGTGATCCAGATATAGGTGACCAGGAAGGCCACGAAATACACCGCGCCCAGGGCCAGATAGGCCACGAAGGCGGGCAGGGTGAACAGGTCCGATACGATCACGCGATGCTTCCTTGGCAACGCGGCCGCGTTGGCCGCGGCGCCAATATAAGCGAAGCGTGCGTCGGTAGGCGTCGGCGACGTTGCGACGCGAGGGATGCGTCCCTCCCCGCGATCGCTTCGGGCTACGGGTGAGCCGAGCTGGTTTTGGCTTGCTTGGCTTCCTTCGCCAGTACCTCGTCCAGCCGTTCGCGAGCAGCCGCGGCGTAGCTGGCGCAGGTTTCTCCCTCGCCTTGCTCGGGGTGCGGTGTGATCAGCGTGTCGCAAGGCAGCGTCGTCACACGCGCGAGGGTCTGCCGGAACTCGGCCACATACGCAGGGTGATCGCTATACCGGTAGCTGCCGGCCGTGAAAGCGTACAGGCTGTCGACGAACGCGATGGTCTTGCAGGACGACCCCTCGCACGCCTGCCACGTCCAGGCCGTGCCGCCCGGTGTATGGCCGGGCGTGATGTGCGCAGTCAGTGCCAGCGGTCCCACCCTGACCACCGTGCCGTCCACGATGTCGCCCACGGCGTTGACCGAGGGATACCGTGGCCCGCCGCGGACGTATTGCGGATCGGTGGGATCGGCGCCTCCCAGTCGCATCTCGCGTGCGCCCGCCGCAGTGGCACGCACGGTCGCACCGCTGTCCTTCGCCAGTTGCGCGATGCCACCGGCATGGTCGGAGTGCGCATGCGTGTTGAGGATGAGCTTGATGTCCTCGACGCGAAATCCGAGCTTTCGGATATTGGCCTCGATGAGCGCGGCGTTTTCGGGGAGCGTCCCGTCGATCAGCACGTGGCCTTGCGGCGAGGTGATGAGGATCGAGGACAACCCCTTGGTGCCCACGTAGTAGCTGTTGCCGTAGATCGCATGGGGCGCCACCGGCTCGGTCCATGCGGCGTTGTCGTCGGCGAGGACGGGCAGGGCGGTGCAGATGGCAAGAGCGAAGACGAGTCGGCGCATGGGATTCCCCTTGATGGACCGGCGCCACGATACGCATCGACCGGGGCAGGCGTCGGCGCTACCTATGGCACTGATATGGCGCGGCTCGCAGAAGCCCTCAGCGGCGCCGCTGGCGTGCTCGCCAGAAGAGAAACCCCGTAACCAGCAGGAACATCGGCAGCATGCCGGTGAGGCAGGCCAGTACACGCCACGTCGTGCCGCCAACGGCGGCGGAGTGGATCGGGAACAGCGCATTGGCAAGCCGGCCGCCGGGACCCAGCGTCGTCGCATCGTCGCCACCGAGCACCTTCACGGCCACCGGATCCATCCAGAGTGAGCTGCGACCCGCGGGATTCCACTCGCCGGGCCGACGGATGCGGAGCGTGAGGGTGCCGTTGTCCTTCGAGGGCAGCATCACCCGCGTGAGCTGGGCATCGGGTGCGGCGGCCTGTGCGGCAGCCAGCACGGCCGGCCAGTCGATGGACTCGTGCGACGGGGGCGTCTTGGGCGGACGCGCTGGCGCACGTTCGCCGAACGCCGCAGAAAGCCCGGTGCGCACGGCGCCGCGGTAGGCCATGGTCGTGCCGGTGCCGATCATCACCACGAGCAGGGGCAGGGCCACCACGCCGACGAAACGATGCAGGCTGGCCCAGCGCAACACGGGCGGCTGCGTGTGCGGTTTCAGGTGCCGGAGCGCGCGTTGCCGCCCCGGCCAATAGAGCCACACGCCGGAGAAGAGCATGAACAGTCCGGCGCAGGCCACGAAGCCGAGCACCGTCTCGCCCACCTCGCCGCTCAGTAGGTGCGTATGCCAGTCCATCAGAAGCAGCAGCCCATCGCTGGATTTGGCCCGCTGCAACAACCGCGTGCCGTCCGTTGCGTCGAAATAGACGCGATCGCCGCCGCGCTGCTGTGCTTCCCACACCGGCAATTCCTCGTCCGGGAAGCTGAGACCCCGCAGCCCCTTGCCCTCAGGAGATGCCAGGATCGCCTGCAGCGAGCGCCCCTGCGTGGCGAGATCGGGCAACGGCCGCGATGTCAGTTCGGGATGGCCCACCGCGAACAAAGGATCTTCGAACAGCAGCACGCTGCCCGAGAGCGTGACCAGCGCCAGCAACACGCCCAGGCTGAGCCCGAGCCACAGGTGCAGGACTTTCAGTGCATGGCGGAAGCGGCGCGGTCGAGTCGTCATCGATTCAGAAGTCCACGGATGCCTGCACGAAATACGTGCGCGGCATGCCGACATAGATGCCATCGTTGTTGTCGGTCGATCGGGTGAAATAGCGCCGATCGGTGAGGTTCTTCACGCCGACGCCGAGACGCAGGTTGGACGCCGCGGGGCCGAAAGCGTACTCGGCACGCGCATTCCATGTCGTCCAGCCCGGGATGTCGCCGAGGTCGCCCTCGGGCGTCGGCTGGGTGACGTACTCGGTGGGGTTCGCGGGGTCGAAGCCGGGCGATCCCGGCGAATGCTGGCGCGATTGCGCGAACGCATCGAGATTGAAGGTCCACTGCGCGACGCCGTAGCGCAGGCCGACGTTAGCCGTGCGTCGCGAATAGAACGGAAGATCGCGTCCGGCGAACGAGCCGTGCTTGTAATACGCGTGCGTGTACGTCGCCGTGCCCCAGAGCGTGAGGCCTTTGAGTGCGTCGTCGAAGGCACCGAGATCCACGTGTGCGGCCGATTCCATACCCTTGTGCGTGGTGGCACCGAGACTGGTCCAGCCGTCGTGTGAGTCCGGCACGTTGGGCAGCTTGCCCACCAGTTGCAGCTCGTGGTCGAAATTGATGCGGAACAACGAGACCTCGCCACCCCAGGCGGACGTGTCGTAGCGCGTGCCGATCTCGTAGGTTCGTGCGGTTTCCGGCTTCAGGCCTGTGGCGAACTGGTTGTTCGAATCCTTCTGGCCGATCTGGAAATACTGCAGCGAGCCGAACGAGGTCTCGGCGTTGGCATATAGCTTGAGCGCGTCGCTCAGGTGATAGATCACGTTGAGCGAAGGCAGCGGCTTCGAATACGTCTTCTGCCGCTCGGTCGGCCCCTTTACCACGACGGTCGTACTGGGATGGGCCTCCCACTCACTGTCGATGCGCTCGTAGCGGATGCCGGGCGTGATGGTCCAATTGCCCGCGTTGATGGCGTCGTCGAGATAGAACGCATGCGCTTCGTTGCTGCCCGTGTTGTTTCCCGACAGTATGTAGGACGCACCATAGGGGAAGCTTTGATACGGCGTATAAGGCAGATCCGATACGTACTTGGCATTGCGCAGCGTGCGCTCGTGCATGGCTTCGTTCGTGTAGCGATAGCCGATGCCGATCTCGTGGGTGACCTGTCCCCAGTCGAACAACTGCGAATAGCGCGGCTCGATAGCAAACACGTGGTAGTTCCGCGGGTACGCATTCAACTGGTGCGTGTAGCTGCCGTTGGCGTTCTGCGTGATCGTTTCGATGTGGCTGCCCCGAAAACTGTCGGAGTAGTACGACTGCACTTCGAAGCTGCGCCGGTCGTCCACGTGTGTGTACTTCAAAACGTAATCGGTACGTCGGCCGTGGAAGTCATCGAAGGGACGCCGCGATTGAAACGGATTCGCGTCGTAGTCAGCCTGATCGAGACCGCCTGGCATGCCGGCCTGTCCGTCGTAGTGATGCACGCTGCCGGTCAGTGTGTCCTCGGCGGAGAACGCGTACTTGGCCTTGAGCATCACGTCGTCGATGCTTTCGTTGTCCTCGCGCTCGCGGAATCCCGGACCGTGCAGGCCGTTGTAAAGCAAGGCCACGCCGAGTCCGCTCGCCGTGGTGCCACCTACGAACGCATTGCTGTTCGTGCGGATGCCACCCTGGCTGCCACCCTGGAACTGCACGCCCGCGCTGCCGCCGAACGTCTCCGGAATGTCGCGCGTCACGAAGTTGATGATGCCGCCGACGTTCTGCGGCCCGTAGCGCACCGAACCACCGCCGCGCACCACGTCCACGGCCTGGAGATTGCCCAGACCCACCGGTGCCATCGACACCTGCGGCTGGCCATACGGCGCCACGGCGATGGGCACGCCATCGAGCAGAATGGTCGAGCGCGGCGACAGGCGTGAGGTCAACCCGCGCACGCCCACGTTCAACGAGACGTCGCTGCCACCCGTGCCGTTGCTTTCCTGCACCTGCACACCAGGAATGCGGCGAAGCGCATCGCGCAGGTTCGTGGCGCCCGCTTCGCGTAATTCCTCGCGGCGCACGACGGTGCGCGCGCCAGGGTGATTCACCACCGTATTGCGCGCCGCTTCGCCCAGCCAGTCGCCGACGACCTTGACCCCTTCCAACTCGGTCGGCGGTGGCGCGGCCTCCTGCGCGAGCACGGGACGCGCGGCGAGCACGCCCGCGATAGCCAAGGCGAGAACGGTAGGAACACAACGCATGGAGCGACGACCCTGAAACGAACAAAGTTCCTTATCGTAAGTGCGAATGATTCTCAGATCAAATTATCGAGCCCGATGACGACGACATCGTCGGCCAATGACCTTTTTGAATTGACATAGGGTCTCGAATAAATCTGAAAAGTGAACCGACTTTCGGCACAAACCCATGATTTGACGCCACGTTGCGGCATGCTTTGCACCCCCGGGCGGCGCAAGGAGCGCGATTCATGTATGGCAAGACAAAGGTGGCGTTTCTTCTTGTCATCGGCGGCCTCGCAATCGTGACAGGCGAGTACGCGGCGGGTGTCATTACCTTGCGCCTTCTCGGGCTGGGCGACGAGCCGACTGGCTGGGTCACGTATTGGCGGTACTGGCAGGCCATCGACCTCCCGGCGTACGTGCCTTACGCGGGAACCATCAAGCTTGGCGGCGCGCTCGGCTTTGGCGGCGCCCTTTCCGCATGGTTGGGTCTGGCCGTCGTGAGCTTCGGCGCACGCGGCGAAACGACCCATGGCGATGCGCGTTTCGCAGGGTACGCCGACCTCCGTAAGGCCGGTCTATTCGACAAGACGCCGCAAAGCATCCTCATTGGCAAATACAAAGGGCGCGAGCTGTGGCTCGGTGGCGCACAGCATGTCATCACGATCAGCCCGACGCGCTCCGGCAAGACCACGAGCATCGCCATCCCGGTGCTGCTGTCCTATGAGCACTCGATGGTGGTGCTCGATCTGAAGGGCGAGTTGTGCAAGGCCACCAGTGGCTGGCGCGAATCGAAGGGCCAACGCATCCGCATCTGGGCGCCCTACGACGAGCACGGCAAGACGCATCGCTTCAATCCCATGACCCCGCTCGCCGACATGCCGCATGCCAAGCGGATCGGCGAAATCCAGACCATGGCCGCGATTCTCTATCCGGATGCAGCAGGGCAGGATCCGTTCTGGGTCTCGCAGAGCCGCGCCGCGTTCACGGCGTTCGTCTCGTACATGTTCGAGACGTGGGACCGCGAGATCGCGTCGAGCGGCGGCGTCGTGCCCGACGCGAACGTGCATTCCGCCTTCCCGTCGTTCGAGCGCGTGCTGCGATTCTCCAGCGGCGAGGACGGCGGCGGCACGATGGCGATGTTGCAGGCGCTGCTCAATGACCCCAATCGCCAGTTCATCAGTACGCAGACGCGCACGGTCTTCTCCAACCTCGTCGGGCTAGCGGAACAGACGTTCTCGTCCGTGATGGCTTCGATGCACGCGCCGCTGCAGCAATTCCTCAGCCCGATCCTCGCCGCGGCCACCAATGCCACCGACATCGACGTGCGCAGCCTGCGCCGCGAGCCCACCACCCTCTACGTCATCATTCCCACCAACAAGCTGGACGAGAGCGCCAAGCTCCTCAACATCTTCTTCAGCACCGTGATCGGCAACAACCTCGACAAACAGTTGGGTGAGGAGCCGGACCTCAAGTACCAGATGCTCATGCTGATGGATGAATTCACGGCCATGGGGCGCGTGGACGTGTGGGCCAAGCGTATTTCCATTGCTGCGAGCTACGGCGTGCGCGATCTGTGCATTGTGCAAAGCCGCTCGCAGTTGCGCGCCGCCTATGGCGACCACGACGCGCAGAATTTCATCACCAACCACGGCGCGCAGATCGTCTTCGCGCCGCGCGAGCAGGCGGATGCCAACGAATACAGCGACATGCTCGGCTACAAGACGGTGCGCAGGCAGCAACGCAGCACCAGCCATGGAGGCGGCGGGCGCCAGGTGTCGACCAATCACATCGAAGAACGACGCGCCCTGATGCTCCCGCAGGAGGTGAAGGAATTGCTGGCGGACGAGGAGCTGATCTTCTACGAGGGCTGTAAACCCATCCGGGCGCGCAAGAACTGGTTCTTCAAGGACAAGACCTTCAAGGCGCGCTCCAGTCTGCCGCAGGTCACCGTGCGTCCGCAGGGGACGCCGAGCGCGGTGGCAGAAAAGCCGAAGGCGATCGCGCCTGTCCAAGGCCAGGCGCTCGCGTGCCTTGGCGAAGCATCGACCCGCAAGACACAGCCAACCTCCCCGAAAGTACACGAGGCCAGGGAATGACCACGCATGTATCCGACGACGCATTCGATCACGACGAAGGCGCCCGCGCCTCATCGCTGAAATCCGTACACAAGCTCTCGACGCACGATCCGATCTACGACCAGCAGTTGTTGCGCGACGTCGCCATCGCAAACGCGCGTACGAGAGCGGAGTTGGGGCCACCGTCGCGCAAGGGCTTGGTCAAGCAGACACGGCGTAAGCCTAATTTGCCTCAGCCTGCGCAAGCCACGGTGCTGCGCGAGGGGATGTGCGGATTTCCCATCATGGAACTGCAAGCGCATCTGAAACGGCTCGGCTACACCGACGCGCGCGGCAGGCCTCTCGCAGCGGACGGTCGGTTCGGCCCAGTCACCCGCATGGCCCTCCTCGGTTTCCAAGTGGAGCATGGCGTGGAAGCAAACGGCGTCTGCGATCAGGCCACACAGGCGCTCGTGCAAAACGCAGCGGAGGGCCTTGGTCATGTCGAAACGGTTTGATGAGATCTGGAACAGCGGAGACACGGACGTGATCGATACGCGGAGCAAGTCCCTTGGAAATATGCGAATCGTGTGCGCGTTTGCCGCCTCACTATTCATGACCAGCATCGGAGCACGTGCCATGGCTGAGGAACACAGCGAGCGCCAAGCGCAAATCGTGAATGGCGAGTTGAAGGTTCCCTTCTCCTCGCACAAGTTTTCGGCTTACTGCTTTGACACGCTGAAGTGTGAGGTGATCTACGGACGCCGTTACGTCGCGAAACATGATGAGCCTTCGCCTCCACTTACCGGAGACATTCTTAAGAACCTCAATGGGAATTGGATCGGCATCGCAAACTTTCCTCCGCCAGCGCGGGTGAGCTGGATCGCCAAAGACGGAACTCCGTTGGAAGCTGAGGTCGATCTCGGCGAGATATTCAAGGACCAATACGTTATCTATAGCCCCGATTTGGATATTAACGACGTCGCTATCGATCGATATTTTCCTGCGCCAGGCATCTTTCTGGTAATCGATGACCGCACTATCAACGTGTACATGAAGGCCATGGTTTTTCTCCTTCACCCGAGAGTTCCCGGGAATCGGTACAGCAACATGCGCCACGACCACGTGCTTGCGTTCACCAAAAGCTTTTGAGGAAACATGGAAGTGGCTGAGAAACACAGAATGGGGCTGGATGGCCTTATGCAGGATGGCGTCAAAGCGGACCTGATGACGCCTATGGATGAAGCCTGGTACGACAATGCACGGTCAGAGTTATCCAACCTGCGCGTGCCGGGACTATTTGCCGCGACGAATCCGCACGAAAGACTTTTCTTCGCCAATTTTGACGGTACGGGGAATGATCTCTACGGCGATCCCGAGCATCCAACGAACGTAGGCGCACTACACATTCAGATTGAGGCGGTCAGCGGTAGGAATCCCCGGATATCATCCGTATATCTTCCTGGCCCAGGAACCCAGAAGAATCCCATCGCTAGGGTCTGGGATGGTGCAACTGGTAATACGTACGACGCTCTGTTGGAGGAGATGTACGCCGAACTAGTTGCCAAAGCACGGGAATGGAAAAAGGAAGATCCCCACGCCGACATCCGCATCGTCACCACCGGTTTCAGTCGCGGTGCCGAGCAGGCCGCGGGTTTCTCGCGCATGGTTCACGAACGAGGCATCCAGGATATAGAGGGGCTGACGGCCAAGCCGGCAAGGGCCGCCGGCAGCAAGGAGCTCGCCTGGATTCTTCCGCCGCTCGTGCTACCGGGCCGCACACCGATCAGTGAAGTGCTCTTCGATCCTGTGGGTACCGGTCGCCCGAGGGATCACGATCGCACGCTGCCGTCGTCGGTGGTGTCGGGCTTGCAGATCGTGGCGCGCGACGAGCGTCGCAATTCGTTTCCGTCGACGCAGATCATTCCCCAGGGACATTCCAGCGACGGGCGCTTTCTCGGCGTCACGGTGCCGGGCTCGCATTCGGACATCGGTGGCAGCTATCACCTCGACGGCTTGTCCATTCTCAACTTCAACCTCGCGGCGGATTTCATCAATGCGCATAGCGATGTGCCGTTGGTCGTCAAGCAAGGCGAGCCGAAGGACCCTCGGCGTTACGTGATTCATCATTCCGAGGAACACCTGCCGATCTATCGCACCTCGCGCTTCGATGACGATGGCCTGCGCGACGTCATGGGAGCGCAGGTGTCGCCGCCGAATTGCCGCCTGGTCCAGGTGTGTGCCCTGCCCGAACCTCTCGATCCCGCGTTGCAGGTGCGTGTCGGCGAACGCCATCCCGTCACCATTGGACCTGTGCCGCCGTCGGACCCTGCGGACATCGTGGCGGCCATGGAGGCCTCGGCACGTGCGTCTCGTGATGTCGAGACCCAGACGCCCGAGATCACGACACCCGAACGCTCGACACGCGAGCCCTCCCCCGCGCCGCTGCTTCCCGGTCTCGAGGCGCTCAACGAAAGGCCCCAAGTGCCCCTGCGTCTCGATCCCGTAGATGTCGACCCGGTATCGCCGCCTGCCGCGCACATCGAAGCGAGGCCTCTACGGCACGGCATGCAAGGGGCCGACGTCGCCGCGCTGCAAGGTCAGCTAGCTCAACTGGGTTTCACCGACGCCCGCGCCCGACCGCTGCCGGCGGACGGTGTTTTTGGCGATTTCACGCAGGCGGCGGTGGAAGTGTTCCAGGTCGAACGCGGGCTGCCGGTGGACGGCATCGTCGGCCCTGAGACGCGCACGGCGATCGCCGAGGCCACTCTCGATCAGGCGCGTTCCATGACAGCGCAGCAGCGTGGCATCGAACGGTCGCAGCCACACGCTGCCGTATCGAACGATCGCGCCGACTGGCCCGCCGCGTGGCCCGAGCCGACGCTGTTCCCGTCATCGCCCGCTGCATCGTCGCCGTTACCTGCTCGCCAAGCCCCCGACCCGGATGCACCACCACTCGCTGCCGGACCGCGGAACACCAGCGATCCCCGCCATCCCGAAAGCTCGACTCACGTGCTCTACAACGCATTGCGCGAGTACATACCGGATGCGTCGGACGATCGGCTTTTGCAATTCACCGCGGCCTGCCACGAACACCACATCACTGCGCGGAATCTCAGCGACATCCGCCTCGACGAAGACGCCTTGACGATCAGTTTCCGAGGCGACGGTTGGATGGCGCTACCGGTGACGGTGGACCTCAAGCAGTCACCGCAGCCTGAGGAGGCCATCCAGAAGATCGAGCAGTTCGATCAATGGAAGATGCAGGCGCACGAGGTGGCGCAGAACGCGCAGCTAGCGCAGCAGGGTCCGCTGCGCTGAGTCGTGGAGTGGCCCATGTGGGTGCCGGTAGGGGTGTACTTGACCGAGCCGTCACACGCGTTCGACCGTCAGGGCTGAACGATGGGGCTCCGATTGCCAAAGGAAGCCGCGATGAAGACTCGCCGCGTCTACAGCACGCCTGACATCCAGAGCGCCCGTACTGCCCTTGGCGCCGCCCGCCAGGCGGGTATTCCCGACGACGATCTCTCCCTCGTCGCCCGTCACGACATCGAACTCGACGTCATCCCAGAAGACCGCAAGGATGATCATTCGGATTTCATGCCAGCCGCCGTGCGGGGTCTGGCGCAAGGCGGCGCCACCGGTCTGCTGGCCGGTCTCGTGGCCCTGGCCATCCCGCCCCTGGGCGTGACGTTGGCGGGCGCGGTGGCGGTCGGTGCGGCAGGTGCGGCCGTTGGCGCCTGGTCCGGCGCGCTGATGGGCTCGGCGGTACCCGATCCGGTACGACGCAAGTTCGAGGACGAGATCGAAGGCGGACGCATCCTGTTGGTCGTCGATGGCGACGGAGAGGTGGGCGAACGCGCGGACATGGCCGTGGTTGCCACCGGCGCCACGCCACTGCCGTTCGAGCAACCGACCGCGCTCAGTTGAGCGTGGCCCTCACAGTTCGATGATGCCGCGCCGGAGCGCGATCGCGACAGCGTGAGTACGGTCGTTGGCCTGAAGCTTCGCCAGGATGCTCTTCATGTGCGCCTTGACGGTTTCCTCAGCGATGCCAAGGGCACCCGCCACGTCGCGGTTGGCTTCGCCGCGGGCCACATGGGTGAGCACCTGGGTCTCGCGTGGCGTCAGCTCGTCGTCTTCGGCGTGCCCGGCCATTTCCTGGGCGATCTCGTCGGGTATGCGCCGCTTGCCTTCCATGATCTGGTGGATCGTTGCGAGCATGTCCTTGCGCAGTTCGCTCTTCAGCAGGTAGCCCTGCGCGCCCGCGCGGAACGCGCGGAGCGCCTGGACGTCGCCACGGTAGGTCGTCAGCACGAGGATCCGCGCGTCCGGGAATTCGGCGCGAATGGCTTCGATGGCCGCGATGCCACCCATGCCTGGCATTTGCAGGTCCATGAGCGTGAGATCAGGCCGGTGCTCGCGGTAGCGCTCGATCGCTTCCTCACCGGTGCTGGCCTCGGCGATCAGTTCCAGCGACTCGTGGCCTTCGATAACGGCGGCGATGCCCTCGCGCAACAGGGGGTGGTCATCAACGGTCAGGATGCGGATGGACGGCATGGGACGCACGCGGGAAACTCGGGAGGATCGAGTATCGCGCAAAGGCACCCGCGCCCGCTTGTACGGAAACCCGAAGACAGATCCTCCACTTCTTCCCTGGGAGCATCGCTGGCATGGCGACGAAAAAGGCTCGGGCAAAGGCATCCGCGGCGGGCGCGATCCGCACGGGCATGGGCGGCTGGGTATTTCCGCCGTGGCGCGGCGTGTTCTATCCCGAGGGCCTGGTGCAGAAGCGCGAGCTGGAATACGCCAGCCGCCAGGTGCGGGCCATCGAGATCAACGGCACCTACTATCGGGCGCCGGAACCCTCCACCTACGAAAAGTGGGCCGCGGAGACGCCAGACGGCTTCGTCTTCTCGGTGAAAGCGCCCCGCCACATCGTGCAGACACGCGTTTTGGGCGGCACGGGACGACGCATCGCCGACTTCATCGATGGTGCGGTGGCGCTCGGCGATCGTCTGGGTCCGCTGCTCTGGCAATTCCTGCCTACGCGCCGGTTCGACCCTGACGACATCGCAGCTTTTCTCGATCTGCTCCCCGAAAAGCATGCGGGCGTGCCACTGCGTCACGCGGTGGAAGTGCGCCATGAAAGTTTCATCGACCCGCGCTGGATCGAGCTGGCGCGCGAGCGCGGTGTCGCCACGGTCTTCACCGATTCGCCCAAGTACCCGTCGCTCGCCGACCTCACGGGCCCGTTCGTGTACGCGCGCCTGATGCTCAGCGAATCCGACGAGAAGGCCGGCTATCCGACCCGTGCGTTGAAAGGTTGGGCCAAGCGTGCCATGGCGTGGGCAGGCGGAGATGACCCCGAAGATCTTCCGCACGTGGGCGCTGCCACAGCCGACGGTACGCGCCGCGACGTCTTTGTCTATTTCATCTCGGCGGCCAAGGAACGCAATCCGGCCGCCGCGGTTGCGCTCGCCAAGCTCGTCCCCGGCGCATAATCTCACTCTTTCCTCGACCGGATACCCCATGGATCGTCTTATCCAGAACACCCTGATCGATCTCTTTGCCGATCACGGCATCCAGCTCGAAGCCGACGAAGACTGGCTGTTGACCGAAGGCGAGGACTTCCCCGCGATTCGTGGCATCTGGCACGAAGGCAAAGAAGGCGGCATGGGTCGCCTGGACATCGACATCGTGCTGGACGAGGAACGCACCATCGAGGAAAGCTTCGGCGGTGTGGGTGGCGGCAAGGCTGGTTGCCGCGATGCCCTCGACGCCTTTGCGCGCAACGACTTCCATGTGGTGCTCGCCGCGTGCTGGCATACGGTGAATGCAGAAAAAGTGGCCGTGCGCGAGCTGGCTGTCGGCATGCATCGTTTCACCGTCTACGTGGGCGACTTCACCCTGCGCGGCGACGAAGGTGCGCCGATGGACATACCCGAGGACGCGCTGTCGGCACTGGATGCTGCCATTACCACGGCACCGCTCAGCGAAGACGTGCATTGGATACGCGTGTTCTACGGCAACGTCGGTGACGGCCGCACGCAGGTGGAGGTGTTGCTGGACAACGAGCCCTGGACCGCGGGCCTCAAGGCCATCGTCTCCGCCGACTGGCCGCAGCACGAGCGCTACTACAGCCTGCGCAACCTCATCGCGCTGGTCCCGGCGGACTGAACCAGCGTTTCCGGCGCGGTGATTACGCGCGCGCCGGTCCTTCCCACGCTTCCGGCACCATGATCGCAAACAGGCCGTCGCGCTGCGCCCGGCGACCGAGGCGCAGCACCTCGGCGTCGCGCGAAAACAGCGTGCTTGCGCCCGACGTAGCGGCGAGTTCGAGAAACTTCTGGTCGTCGGGGTCGCGACAACGTGGCAGACCCTCCGGTGCCGGCAACGTGGGTAGCGTGAGGGTCTGCGCGTCGTAACGAGCCAGTGCCTCCGCGCGCCGCGCGTCGTCCAGTTTCAGCGTCGGATAGCCGAGCACGGCCATCCATTCGTCACGGCAGTCGGCGCGGGTGACGGCGCCGACCTCGCCCGAGGCCAACGCCGCGGCCAGCGCCGCGGCTCGTGGGTCGGCGAACACGAAGACGTCCAGACAGACGTTGGTGTCGAGAACGACGCGCACCAGGTCAGGCAGCTTCGCGCTGCGCCAGCTCCGCGTGCTGCTCCGCCACGATGGTGTAGGAGCGCTTGCGTGCTTCGTGATCGAAGATCTGCGCAGTGATGATGAGTTCGTTCGCGCCAGTGCGCTCGATGAACGCCGCGAGGCCGTCGCGTACCGTATCGGCCGAGCCGACCACGGCGCACGACAATGCGTGATCCACCTGCGCCTTCTCCATGGGCGTCCACACGCCATCCATCGAATTCACGGGCGGCGGCAACTGCCCCGGCGCACCGCGTCGCAGGTTCCAGAACGCCTGCTGCTGTGACGTAAACAGGCGCCGTGCTTCGTCGTCGGTGTCCGCGGCCACCACGTTGATACCCAGCATGGCGTACGGCGCGGCCAGTGCTTCCGACGGACGGAACATCGTGCGATACACCTCCAGCGCCTTCATCATCAAATCCGGCGCGAAGTGCGAGGCAAAGGCAAACGGCAGGCCCAGCTCCGCTGCCAGTCGCGCGCTGAACAAGCTGGAGCCGAGCAGCCAAATCGGTACGTTGGTATCCATGCCCGGCACCGCGCGTACGGTCTGTCCGGGTTGTTGCGGTCCGAGGAAGAATTGCAGTTCCTGCACGTCATCGGGGAAACGGTCGTCGCTCGGCCCTAGCGCGCGGCGCAAGGCGCGCGCGGTGCCCTGGTCCGTGCCCGGTGCGCGGCCCAGCCCCAGATCGATGCGCCCCGGATACAGCGAGGCCAGCGTGCCGAACTGCTCGGCGATCACCAGCGGCGCGTGGTTGGGCAACATGATGCCGCCCGACCCGACACGGATGGTCTTCGTCGCTTCGGCCACGTAGCCGATCACGATGGACGTGGCGGCGCTGGCGATGCCCGTCATGTTGTGGTGCTCGGCCAGCCAGTAGCGATGATAGCCAAGGGCTTCCGCGTGAATGGCGAGATCGCGCGTATTACGCAACGCGTCGCCAGGCGTGGCGCCACGAACGACGGGGGACAGGTCGAGCACGGAGAACGGAATCATCCGGAAACACCTCGAAGGGAGCGGCGGACGTTCCGCCAATGCGTTTCACATGGGCGCAGGGGGCGGCATTGCAACCCCAAAGGGTGCGTGGAGGAAACAATCCGTTCCGTGGAGCGATGCGCCACAGCCGATGGGGAGGAGGAAAATACACCCATCCACTCATCCAGTCCGGTAATCCCGGGGGAGCACCACATGATCGACGTCCGCCATTTCGACAGCCTGGGCGGTGCCAACCACGGTTGGCTCGACGCGAAGCATCATTTCTCGTTCGCCTCGTATCACGATCCGAAGCGCATGGGCTGGGGCGCCCTGCGGGTGTGGAACGACGACACCATCGCTCCGGGCACCGGTTTCCCGCCGCACCCGCATGCGGACATGGAGATCATCACCTACGTTCGTGAAGGCGCGATCACCCATGAGGACAGCCTTGGCAACAAGGGTCGTACCGAAGCGGGCGACGTGCAGGTGATGAGCGCCGGCACCGGCATCCGCCATGCCGAGTACAACGCCGAGCCGGGCACCACGCGCATCTTCCAGATCTGGATCATTCCGGATGGTGAACGCAAGGCGCCGTCGTGGGGCACGCGCCCGTTCCCGAAGGGTGAGCGTTCGGGTCGCTTCGTGACGCTGGCCAGCGGCGTGGAAGGCGACGGCGACGCATTGCCGATCCGCACCGACGCTCGCGTGCTGGGCGCCAGCGTCAAGGCCGGCGAAACCGTGGAATACACGCTCGCCCCGGGTCGCTATGCGTATCTCGTGCCGGCCACCGGCCACGTGGAAGTCAACGGCGTGGCACTGAACGCCCGGGACGGCGCCGCGATCCGCGACGAAGCCACGCTGCGCATCACGGCCAGCGAGGACGCGGAGCTGGTGCTGGTCGACACCGTCGCCTGACGAGCGTCGGCGGCGAGGGGCGCTGAGGGTATGCTGTGGGTCATGACGACCCACAGCGTTTCCTACCTCGACAACCCGATCCTCGACACCGATAGCTACAAGGCGAGCCACTGGCTGCAGTACCCGCCGAATACGGACGCCACGTTTTTCTATGTGGAGTCGCGTGGCGGCACCTATGACCGCACGGTGTTCTTCGGCCTGCAGGCCGTATTGAAGGCGCGCCTCGAACGCCCCGTGACCCATGCGGATGTGGACGAGGCGCGCGATTTCTTCGCCGCACACGGCGAACCGTTCAATGACGAAGGATGGCGATACATCGTCGACACGCATGGCGGTCGGCTGCCGGTGCGCGTGCGCGCGGTGCCGGAAGGCAGCGTCGTGCCCACGCATCAGGCGCTGGTGACCATCGAATCCACCGATCCGCGCACCTACTGGTTGCCTTCGTATCTCGAAACGCGACTGCTGCGCCTGTGGTATCCGGTCACGGTCGCCACCACGAGCTGGCACGCGCGGCAGACCATTGCGCATTACCTCGACACGACCTCCGACGATCCCGTCGCACAGATCCCATTCAAGCTGCACGACTTCGGTGCGCGTGGCGTATCGAGTGCGGAATCCGCCGGGCTCGGCGGCATGGCCCATCTGGTCAATTTCCTGGGTACCGATACCGTGTCCGGCGTGCTCGCGGCACGTGCCTATTACGGCGAACCGATGGCGGGTTTCTCGATTCCCGCCGCCGAGCACAGCACGATCACGAGCTGGGGTCGCGATCACGAAGTGGACGCGTACCGGAACATGCTTCGTCACTTCGCGAAGCCCGGCTCGCTGGTGGCCGTGGTCTCGGACAGCTACGACATCTATCACGCGATCAAGGAACACTGGGGCAAGACCTTGCGCGACGAGGTGATCGCTTCGGGCGCTACCGTGGTCGTGCGACCGGATTCCGGCGATCCCGTGGAGGTGGTGCACCGCTGCGTCAGCCTGCTCGACGAGGCCTTCGGCAGTATCGTCAACGGTAAGGGTTATCGCGTGTTGAACCACGTGCGCGTGATCCAGGGCGACGGCGTGAATCCGGACAGCATTCGCGCGATTCTCGAACGCATCACCACGGCCGGTTACTCTGCCGACAATCTCGCCTTCGGCATGGGCGGCGCGTTGCTTCAGAAACTCACCCGCGACACGCAGAAGTTCGCGCTGAAGTGTTCCGCGGCACGCGTGGATGGCGTGTGGCGCGACGTCTGGAAAGACCCGGTCACCGACCAGGGCAAGCTTTCCAAGCGCGGGCGCATGACGCTGCTGCGTCAACGCGAAAGCGGCACCTACCGCACCGTGCCCCTGCCGGGCGATGCGATCGCTATGCCGCCCGAGGCCATCGAACCGGGCTGGGAGGAAGCGATGGTCACGGTATGGGAAAACGGTGAGCCGGTCCGCGAGTGGTCGTTCGCGGACGTGCGCGAACGCGCTGCGGCAGGCCGCTGACACGCCGCCTTGGCGGCATGAAATGGACCCGCCGGTGGGAATTTGCCGGTGGGAGCCAGCCTGCTGGCGATGGGAACTTGCCTCGCTGCTACACCGCTTCGTTGGCTTTTCGCCAGCAGGCTGGCTCCCACCGTGCTTTGATATTCGCCAGCAGGCTGGCTCCCACCGTGCTCCGACTTCGCCACCGGGGTGGCTCCCACCTTGCTTTGATTTTCGCCACCAGGGTGGCCCCACCTGTGCTCTGACTTTTGCCGTTCCGGTCAGTGGGCCGGAGCGGTTCGCTTCATCAGGCCGTGGGTGAACAGATACGCGGCGGTCTGGTAGTAAGTGATGGCGTCCTTAGCATCCACCGGGTCCATCTTCTCCACCGGCACCGCGTCGCCCGTGCTCTTCTGCGGCAGCATTTCCTTCACCGGCTGGCGCGGCACGAGCGAGGTCAGGCGGTCGCCGTGCAGGTAGCCCAGTTCCTGGTAGGTGCTGAGGAAGGCCCGTTCGCGACCCGGTTCCAGTCGGAACAGGTCGTAACCGTAGAAGCGCGACGTGTAGCTGAAGCCGAGCATGCCCAGCAGGGTCGGCGGGATGTCGATCTGACTCATCAAGCGATCCACACGGCCTGCGGGCACGTGCTTGGGCGAGTAGATCAACAGGGGAATGTGATACCGGTCGACCGGCAGGCTGGTCTTGCCGGCGCTGGTGGCGCAGTGGTCGGCCGTGATGACGAAGATCGTGTCGTCGAACCAGGGCTTGGTCGAGGCGCGCTTCAGGAAATCGGCAATCGCCCAGTCGGTGTACTGCACGGCAGCGCGACGCGAACCCTGCGGCAGCGACACCCGCCCTTCGGGGAACGTGAACGGCCGATGGTTCGAGGTGGTCATCACGTGCGCGAAATACGGCTTGCCCTTCGCGTACGCATCGTCCATGCGCTTCATCACGAGGGTGTAGAGATCCTCGTCCGCCACGCCCCACACGTTTTCCGCATGGATGTCCTTGTCGTCGATGGCGCCGCGATCGACCGCGTTGTAGCCATTGGTCGAGAAGAAGTGGTTCATGTTGTCGAAGTAGCCGTAGCCGCCGTAGACGAACTCCGACTCGTAGCCCTTCGCGTTGAACACGTCAGCAAGCGACCAGAGGTTCTCGTTGTCCGGCCGCTTCACGATCGATTCGCCCGGCGTCGGTGGCACCGACAAGGCCAACGCTTCCAGGCCGCGCACCGTGCGCGTGCCGTTGGCGTAGAGCTGGGTGAAGAACAGGCTCTTGGACGCCAGCGCGTCGAGGTTCGGCATCAGGTGCTTGTGCTTGCTGACGTCGAGTCCTTCTACGTAGTCGCCGGACAGGCTCTCCACGCTGATGAGCACGACGTTGAGCTTGCGCTCCGGCCGATCCGCGACGATGTTGCGGGTGAGGTTCATCGGGTCGTCGCTGGTGTACGTCGCATCCGGCGTCTTCAGCAGGCTGCGCAGGTTCGCGAACGCCTCCTTGTCCGGCAGCGTGGGGTAATACTTCGCATAGTCCAGCTCGTTCTCGCGGAACGCGGCGAAGAACTGGTAGATGCCGTTGCCCGCCAGCTCGTTCACGTAGTTGTTGCTGGAGCGATCCTTCATCGACCCGGTGACCGCAAAGCTCACGGCTACGGTCAGCACGAGCCATACGCCCACCACACCCATGCGGGCGAGGAAGCGCGAGCCGTCGTCGCGCGCGGCCAGTACGCGGCGGCTGAGGAACATCACCAGCAGGGTGCCCGCGAGCAGCAGGGTGCTCCAGGTGCCGATCGGGTACGACTCGCGGATGTTGCCGACCACCTCATGGGTGTAGACGAGGTAATCCACCGCGATGAAGTTGAAGCGGGCGCTGAACTCGCCCCAGAAAACCAGCTCGGCAGCGCCGAGGTAAAGCACGGCGAAGGCCAGCACGAAACACAGGCCCAGGAAGATCCGATGCCCCCAGCGCGACAGGTAGGCGCGGCGCGGCAGCAGCCATAGCGCCAGCAGCAGCGGCCAGGCGAAGTAGATGTACGTGACCAGGTCGTAGCCGAAGCCGACCAGGAACAGGTAGAGGTACTGGCCCAGGTCGGGCGGTACGTCGTGGCGGGTCTTGATCAGCAGGATGAGCCTGACCAGGAACGCGACGCTGACGAACAGCACGCCGAACCACACGAGCGGCCGGAAACGCTGGCGCAGCGCGCCGGGAACCGAAGAAGCAGGACGCATGGACCCTCACGAGACGAAAACCGGCCAAAAGCGGGCACGGGGTGCCGAGGAGAGTAAGAACCAGTGCTTACGTCAAGCTTTCCCTAGCCTGAGGACAGGCTTAGTAGACGCGTTGTCGGGGAGCGAAGCCAGGGGTTTCGGCGTCCCGGCGGCGTCCCTTCAAGGCCCCGACCGACCACCGCCCCCTCCACAGGCCCGCCCACGCGGACGACTGCGGACCGGTTCCATAGGCCTGCGCCATACCGCCCGGTTTTGATCCTTTCCGTAGATCACCGGGTCCGGTGCGACGATACGCGCCAGCCCATCGCAGTGCGCCACGATGCGCGCCGGGATGCCCAGTGGGACCACTAATGTGGCAACCTACACGACCTTACGATTGACCACCCGGAGCCACGGCGCACGTGGAGCACGAGACCAGGACGGAGCTCCCGTCGACCGATCAGACCCAGGCCCGGCGAGCGCTCCACATCGCCTTGCTGCGTCGCGCGGGTGGCCCCCTGCTGTCCGCCGTCCTGCTGTGCCTCGCCTTGTGGGCGCTGCACGCGATGGCCAGCGAAGTCACCTACCGGCAGATCGCCGGATACGTGCACACGCTGCCGAATACGGACATCGGTCTCGCGGTGCTGCTGACCGGCGCCGGTTACGCCGTGATGACCCTCTACGACTGGTTCGGCCTCGCCAGTATCGGGCGTCGCCTGCCGCCGCGACGGGTGGGGCTGATCTCGTTCATCAGCTATGCGTTCTCAAATGCGCTGGGCATGTCGCTGCTGATTTCCGGATCGATCCGTTACCGCTTCTACGTGCAGGCGGGGCTGAGCACGGGCGAGATCGGCCGTGTCGTGCTCTACACCACGATGAGCTTCTGGCTGGGGCTGGCCGCCCTCACCGGCTGCACGTTGTTGTTGGTGCCCATTCCGCCCGATGTGCCGCTGTCGGGCTTGCGCATTCCCTTGGCGATCGTGCTGGTGCTCGTACCGCTGGCCTGGTTTGCCGTGTCGCTGACGGTGCGTCGGCCGCTGCGGGTGTGGCGCTGGAACGTGAGTGCACCGACGCCGATCGTGGCGGCGCGGCAGATCCTCGTCGGCGCGCTCGACTGGGGTCTCGCCGCTGGCGTGCTCTACGTGCTCATGCCCGAGGCCATCGCCGGGGGCTTCGGCCATTTCCTGGCGATCTTCGTCGTCGCGCAGATGGCGGGACTCATCAGTCACGTGCCGGGTGGCCTGGGCGTCTTCGAGGCAGTGATGCTGGCGGGCTTCGGCGCCACCGGGAACCAGGGTCTCGAAGCGCCGATCCTCGGTTCGCTCGCCGCGTACCGCCTCGTCTATTACCTGCTGCCGCTGTGTGTGGCGACGGTCATGGTGATCTGGCGCGAGGTGCGTGCGTTGCGTCACGCGGCCATGGTCTCGCCGTGGTTCAGCAGCCTGTTGCCGCCGTTCTTCGCGGGCCTGACGCTGGTCTGTGGCGCCGTGCTCCTGTTCTCCGGCGCGACGCTGGCGATTCCCGGCCGCATGGAGATCCTGCGCGGCTTCGTGCCGCTGCCGCTGGTAGAGGTCTCGCATTTCCTCTCCAGTGTGGTCGGCATGCTGTTGCTGATCCTGGCGCGAGGACTGCAACGTCGCCTCGATGCAGCGTACGTGCTGACGCTGGTGCTGTTGATCCTTGGTGCGATTTTCTCGCTGCTCAAGGGCATCGACTACGAAGAGGCCACCCTGCTTTCGTTGCTGGCCTTGGCGCTCGCGCCGGCCCACCGGTATTTCCATCGCCGTGCGTCGTTGTTCCGCGCCAGCTTCTCGCCGGGCTGGATGCTGGCGATCGGTGCCGTGCTCGCCTGTTCCACGTGGCTGGTGTTCTTCAGCTTCAAGCACGTGGAATACAGCAACAACCTCTGGTGGGAGTTCAGCTTCCACCACGGCGGTGCGCCGCGCGCGTTGCGTGCTCTCGTGGGCGCCACGGCTGTGGTGATGCTGGTGGCGCTCGCCAACCTCATTCGCCCGGCGCGTCCGCGCCGCGCCATGCCGGGCGAGGCCGAGTTCGCCAGGGCCATGCCGCTCATCAAGCAGTTCGACTCCGCGCAGGCGCACCTGGCGCTGGTCGGCGACAAGATGCTCATGTTCGCCCCCGGCGACAGCGCCTTCATCATGTACGACATCGAAGGGCGCAGCTGGGTCGCGATGGGCGATCCGGTCGGCAAAGACGAGGAAGCGCGGCGCGAGCTGGTCTGGACCTTCCGCGAGAACTGCGAGCGTGCCGGCGGCTGGCCGCTCTTCTACCAGGTGCGTCCGCAGGACCTCGACCTGTATCTCGACGTCGGCATGAACCTGCTCAAGATCGGCGAAGAGGCGCGGGTGCGCCTCGACCAGTTCAATCTCGATGGCAAGTCGAAGAAGACCTTGCGCGGCACGGTCAACAAGTTGTCGCGCGACGGCCTGCGCATGGAAATCGTGCCGATCGAAGGCGTACCGGCGCTGCTGCCGCGTCTCAAGGCGATTTCCGATGCCTGGATGCGCGACAAGAAAGTGCGCGAGAAGCGCTTCTCCCTCGGTCTGTTCGACGAGCGCTACCTCTGCCGCACGCCGATGGCAGTGGTCTGGCAGGGCGAGGAGCCTGTTGCCTTCGCCAATGTCTTCGTGACCGAGACCAAGGAAGAAGCCTCGGTCGATCTCATGCGCCACCTTCCCGAGGGCCCCTCCGGCATCATGGATTTTCTGTTCATCGAATTGATGGTCTGGGCGAAGGCCGAAGGCTATCGCTGGTTCAATCTCGGCATGGCGCCGCTTTCCGGCCTGCAGAACCGGCGCACGGCGCCGTTGTGGAGTCGCTTCGGTGCGATGGTCTTCGGACGCGGCGAGCGCTTCTACAATTTCCGCGGCCTGCATCGCTACAAGGACAAGTTCGATCCGGAATGGGAGCCGCGCTACATCGCGGTGCCGGGTGGTATCGCCTTGCCGCTCGCGCTGGCGAACGTCGCAAGCCTCATTTCCGGCGGCCTCGGCGGCGTGGTGCGGCGATGAAGGCTTCGCCGCGAAAAATCGTTCGTCTCGGCCTGCTCGGCCTCGCCGCGCTGCTTGTGCTGGGCTTGCTGGCATGGCATCCGTGGACGCGCGCGTCGATGGAGAAGTCCACCGTCGAGTTGCCGGCATTGAAGGAGCCGCCGACCGGCGAGGAAGACCTGCTCGTGGTGATCTACTCGGGCGACGGCGGCTGGTGGGATCTCGATCAGCGTCTCGGTGCCGTGTTCACGCAGCGCGGTATTCCGGTCGCGGGTGTCAGCACCTTCAAATACTTCTGGCGTTACCGCTCGCCCGACGAATCCGCCCACGATCTCGATGGTCTGCTGGATCGGTACACCCGCCAGTGGAACAAGCGTCGTGTGCTCCTCATCGGTTACTCGTTCGGCGCCGACGTGCTGCCCACGATCGTCGGCAAGCTGCGTCCGGACAATCGCGATCGGTTGAGCCAGCTCGTGTTGCTTTCCGCCAGCCGCGACGTGAACTTCGAGATCGAGCTGGAGGGGTACATGCAGCAAGGCTGGTGGACCACCCACACGCACAACTTCCTGCAGTGGCTGAATCCGGTGGTGCATACCGACGCCATGCCGCCCATTGCCGCGCTGGCGGGTCGTCCACCCATGGCGTGCTACTACGGCGCCGAGGATGCGGACGACAGTGGCTGCACCGATCCGAAGCTGCCGTCGTTCGTTACGGTTTATCGCAAGCCGGGTTCGCACCACTTCGACGAGGATTACGAGAAGCTGGCGACGGAACTGATCCAGCGGATGCCCGGACACCACGCGGATACCGCATCGCCCTGACTCTGAAGACCGTCGCGTCTTCGCGAATGTGAAGAGGTGTCACAGAACGTTCACTGCTGCGCCACCGAAAATTTCGGTTCGCAGGCCCAACCTGTCCTTCCGGGCGGGAGCGCGGCAGGAGACGAGTGATGCAGAACGACACGAAGAAACGGGATTACGGCTCATCTGACGCCGCGCAGTTGCGCAGCCTGGCGAGCCGCGGCGTCAACGTCCCGCAGCCGACCCGACCGCCGGTACGCGAGAGCCGTCGCGAGCGCCCCGCTTCGCGCGGCCCCGGACGTAGCCGCTCAGCCGAAAGTGCGCCTTCTCCCACGCGGTGAAGGTAAATCGGCACTAATTTTAAGAATTCTCCTATATCCGTCGGCACCCGACCTACGCAAGATTAGGTCCGTGCCCCGCCTGGACGCCCAGGCGAGGCAAACGAATCGCCGATGACCGATCCGACGGCAGGATGCCGTCCGTCCCTAGCGCAAGGATCGATCCCCCCCTTCATCGGCGATAACGCCGCGCCGGCTATGCCGGGCCGCGTTGGGGCGGCTCAAGCCGCCGGACCCAGGGACGGTCACCATGGCCCCCCGCGTGAGCGTGGGGGCCATGTTTTTTCTGTCGAGGCCGAACGACCTCGTGGGCTTCGCCTCGAACCCGGTTAATTCTTCGGGTTGCCAAAAAAGACGGACAGTCCCAAGCCGGCCCGTACCGATGGGCCGTGTCGGCCTACGCGGTGCAGGGCATACGCGTCCAATTGCATGTGATCGCCCAGCGTGTAGGCCATGCCGCCGCCGAGCTGCAGTTCGTTGCCATCTTCGGCGTCGTGGATGGCGTCCGCTTCCACGTAGGCAACCACGTTCTCGCCGAATTTGCGCCCGAACGTCGGCGCCAGCGTCCACGTGTTGCGTCCCTTGAGTCGGTCGACGTTTGCGTAAAGCGTGTTCTGGATGACCTTGTCCGGCTGCCACTGCATGGTCGCGCCCAGGCTCACCTGGCGCGCGCCGTTGCCGAAGTCGCTGTCGCCGTTGGCGAACGTCACCTGGCCCAGGGCGGCCCAACTGAAAGCGCCTGCATCGCCCGAGCCGCCCGGCGCCCACTTCACGCCCACGCTGCTGTCGCCATGGCCAACCGCGTGGCGGCGCGATCCCTGGCCCCGCTCTTCCAGGCGGTTCCACGCCGACCCGCCCACCTGCAGCTCGACAGGGCCACCGAGACCCACGCGAATGAGGCTATCCGCGGTGTACGTGCGATCCAGGTAACCGTCTTCGCGCTGCCGCTCGTAGGTCGGCAGGCCCTGCTCCAGTGCCACGGTGCCGACCGGTAGCACCGTCGTGGCAAAGCCCGCGCCGGGGCGATCGAAGTCCGGCGGATCGGCACGGGCCGCCGTCGCAACGACAAAGGTGGCGAGGGCGGCGAAGACGGCGAGAGCGTGGCGAGAGGTCATGTCGCGCATTGTGGCGATGCGCTGTCGCCATGGCGTGCAGATAACCACTGTGAGAGCTGCGGGTGGGAGCCAGCCTGCTGGCGATGAGAACTTGCCTCACCGCTACACCGCTTCGTTGGCTTATCGCCAGCAGGCTGGCTCCCACCCGCAGACTGGTTCCCAGCGGCAAGTTCCCCTCGCCGCCATGGCGGCTCCCACATGCGGCTCCCGCACGCGGGTGCGAGCCCCCGTCAGGGGGCCTTCGCCGTCGGGAAGCTTTCGGGAAGGGTCAGCGACGTTTCGGTGGCGACGTCGGTGGCGGAGCGGGCCAGCTTGACGTTGTAGCTGCCTGCCGCGACCTGCCAGCGCTTCGCCTTGTCGTCGTAGCGGGCCAGCGCCAGCGGTTCCAGCGGGATGTCCACGCGCTGGCTGGCGCCCGGCTTCAGCGATACCTTGCTCCAGCCCGCCAGGCGCCGCGTGCTGGCGCCGGGTGCCGTGACGTAGATCTGCGGGACGTCGGCGCCTGCGACCTTGCCCGTGTTCTTCACCGTAACGTGCGCGACCGGGTGACCGCTCGCGTCCTTGTCCACCGAGAACTCGCTGTAGGCGAAGCTCGTGTACGTCAGGCCGTACCCGAAGGCGAACAGCGGCTCGCGCTTGGTCTTCTCGAACCAGCGGTAGCCCACGTCCGCGCCTTCGATGTTGTAGTCGACGTTGTCCGCGGGTTTTTCCTTGGAGTACAGCCCTGCGCCCGCGATGGTGGTGCGCGGCAATTGCGACTCGTCTTTCGGCCAGGTCAGCGGCAGGCGGCCCGACGGGGCACTCACGCCGTAGAGCAGGCGTGCGATGGCCTCACCGCCACCCGACCCCGGATACCACGCCTGCATGACCGCGCCCACGTGATCCAGCCACGGCATCGCCACCGGACCGTTGGTTTCCAGCACGACGACGGTCTTCGGGTTGGCCTTCGCCACGGCTTCCACCAGGGCGTCCTGCCCGTCCGGCAGGGCGAGGTTCGGGGTGTCGAACGATTCGGCGGCCCACTTCGTGACGAAGACGACCGCGACGTCCGCGTCGGCGGCGGCCTTCGCGGCGGCGGCCGGGTCGGTGCCCTCGTCGAAGCTCACCTTGCCGCCCAGCTTGCGCATGAACGTGAGGGGCGCGGACGCGTGATATTTGACCGGGCCCGGCCATGCCTTCGGTTCCAGCCCCGGCACCGGATCGCCAGCGACGTCGGACACGGCCGACGACCCGCCACCTGCGAGCACGCCCTTGTCGGCGCGACCACCGATGATGACGACGGACTGCCCCTTGCGAGCCAGCGGCAGCAACGCGTCCTGGTTGCGCAGCAGCACCGCGCCGGCTTCCAGCGCGTCGCGCGCCACGATGCGGTCGGCCTCGTAAGGCACCTTGGTGGGCTTCATCGGTTGATCGATGACGCCGTGGGCGAACAGGCTGCGCATGATCCGCTTGACCATGTCGTCCAGGCGCGCCTTCGGGAATTGCCCCGCCGCATACGCCTCGCGCAGGGGCTTGTCGAAGAACACTTCCTTGTCGAAGACCTCGCCGGCCGATTCCTGGTCCAGACCGGCGAGCGCGGCCTTGGCGCCGCTGTGCACGCCGCCCCAGTCCGACATGACCCAGCCCTTGAACCCCCATTCCTGCTTGAGCACCTGATTGAGCAGCCAGTCGTGCTCACCCGCGTAGGTGCCGTTGACCTTGTTGTACGAGGACATCACCGAGCCCGGATCGCCCTTGGCGATCGCAAGCTGGAAGGCGAGCAGGTCCGACTCGCGCAGCGCCACGGGATCGATGTCGGCGCTGAGCGTATTGCGACCGGATTCCAGGTCGTTGATGGCGAAGTGCTTCACCGTGGCGACCACCTTCTGCTCCTGCACGCCCCTCACCGCCGCGCCCGCCATCGTGCCCGCCAGCACCGGGTCTTCGCCCGCGTACTCAAAGTTGCGGCCATTGCGCGGATCGCGAACGAGGTTCACGCCGCCCGCAAGCAGCACGCCGTAGCCCTTGCCGCGCGCTTCGCCGCCGATCATGCGTCCGCCCGCATGCGCTACCGCGGGATCGAAGCTGGCGGCGGTCGCAAGACCGGCCGGCAGCGAGATCGCGCCGAGCCCATCGCTGCCCGGTCGGGTGACGCCGAGCCCGGCATCGGTCTCGTTCAGTGCGGCCAGTCCGAGGCGCGGTATGGACGGAACGAAGCCCGCGCCCTCCAGGGATTCGGGCGAGTGCGGCGCCTTGTCGTTCTTCTGGCCGAAGTCCGCGCGGATCATCCGGAACTTCTCGTCGTCCGTCATGGCCGTCACGATCAGCTCGGCGCGGCGGTCGGGCGACAGCGAGCGGTCCATCCACGGACGGTCGGCAGGAACGGCGGCGTGGGCCGTGCCGGCAAGGCCGGCGGCGAGGGCAAGGGCGAGAGCGGAGCGGCGCGCGAGGTCGGTCATGGTCACGATTCGTGGCAAGGAATGCCCCACCATCGCGAAGTAACGTTTTCATCGCAACCCGTGAGACGCCCAAGCGTACGCTGGACGCTTGCCCCGGGGCCGTGCGGACCCCACTTAAGTGATTCAATGAATTCACAAAAGTCGACAGCGCTCAGCGCCTTCCATCCCGCCGTCGCCGCGTGGTTCGCGAAGACCTTTCCCGAGCCCACCGCCGCGCAGGTCGCGGCGTGGCCGGCGATCCGCTCGGGCCGCCATACGCTGGTCGCGGCACCGACCGGCTCGGGCAAGACGCTCACCGCGTTCCTTTCCGCCATCGACGATCTCGTGCGCGAGGGCGTGGACGAAGGCGGGCTGCGCGATCGCACCACGATCCTCTACGTGTCGCCGCTGAAAGCGCTGTCGAACGACATTCGCATCAACCTCGAGGCGCCCCTGGCCGGGATCCGCGAAGAACTGCGCGCGCGTGGTCTGCCGGATCTGGAAATCCGCACCGCCGTGCGTACGGGCGACACACCGTCGTCCGATCGCGAGCGGATGAAGCGTCGTCCGCCGCACATCCTGGTTACGACGCCGGAATCGCTTTACGTACTGCTCGGCTCCGAGTCTGGACGCGCCATGCTGCGGAACATCCGCGAGGTGATCGTCGACGAAATCCATGCCGTCGCGGGAAGCAAGCGCGGCAGCCATCTCGCGGTCTCGCTGGAACGGCTGGAATGCGTGGCGCAGCGGCGCATCACGCGCATCGGCCTCTCCGCCACGCAGAAGCCCATCGAGCGCGTGGCGGCCTTCCTCACCGGCAACGAGCGCGAAGACTGCGCCCTCGTCGACATCGGCCACAGCCGCGCACGCGACCTGGCGCTGGAAGTACCGCCGGTACCGCTGGAAGCGGTGATGTCGAACGACATGTGGCAACTGGTCTACAACCGGCTCGCCAACCTCGTCGAGCAGCACCGCACCACGCTCGTCTTCGTCAACACACGTCGCATGGCCGAGCGCGTGGCGCGGCATCTCTCCGAGCGCCTGGGCAACGATGCGGTGGCCGCGCACCACGGCAGCCTCTCGCGCGAGCAGCGCCTCGACGCGGAACAACGCCTCAAGCGCGGCGAGCTGCGTGCGCTGGTCGCTACGGCGTCGCTGGAGTTGGGCATCGACATCGGCGATGTGGACCTCGTATGCCAGATCGCCTCGCCCCGCTCCATCGCGGCGTTCCTGCAGCGTGCCGGTCGTGCCGGCCATGCGGTCGGCGGCACGCCGAAAGCACGCCTCTTCGCGACCTCGCGCGACGACCTCGTGGAATGCGCCGCCTTGCTCGACTGCGTACGGCGTGGCGAACTCGACACGTTGATCATCCCGCACGAACCGCTGGACGTACTGGCCCAGCAGATCGTGGCGGAAGTGGCCTGCCAGGAGTGGGACGAGGACGCGCTCTACGATCTCGTACGTCGCGCCTATCCGTTCCGCACGCTGAAACGCGAGACCTTCGATGAAACCGTAAGGATGCTGGCCGACGGATTCACCACGCGCGTGGGTCCGCGGGGCTCGTACATTCATCGCGATGCGGTGAACCGACGTCTGCGCGAACGCCGCGGTGCGCGGCTGACGGCGGTCACCTCGGGTGGCACCATTCCCGACACCGGCGACTACAACGTCCTGCTCGAACCTCAGGCGACCGTCGTCGGCACGGTGAACGAAGACTTTGCGGTGGAAAGCCTCGCGGGCGACATCTTCCAGCTCGGTAATCGTTCGTACCGCATCCTGCGCGTGGAGATGGGGCGTCTTCGTGTGGAGGACGCTCAGGGCGCGCCGCCGAACATCCCGTTCTGGCTCGGCGAAGCGCCGGGACGAACGAACGAGCTGTCGCTCGGCGTGTCGCGTCTGCGCGAAGCCTTGTCGGCCGCGTTCGACGAAGGCGGTCGTGAGGCAGCGCTGGCGTGGCTCACGGGCGAACTGGCCCTGACCAAGGCCGCGGCAGAGCAGATCGTGGATTACCTGTTCCGCGCACGCGCGGCGCTCGGTGCGTTGCCGACGCTCGACACGCTGGTGATGGAGCGCTTCTTCGACGAATCCGGTGGCACCCAGCTCATCATCCACACGCCGTACGGCAGCCGGATCAACCGTGCCTGGGGTCTCGCACTGCGCAAGCGCTTCTGTCGCAAGTTCAACTTCGAGCTGCAGGCCGCAGCGACGGAAGACGCCATCGTGCTCTCGCTGTCCACCAGCCACAGCTTTCCGCTGGATGAAGTGGCGCGCTATCTGCACTCGCAGTCCGCCGAGCACGTGCTCGTGCAGGCATTGCTCGATGCGCCGCTGTTCGGAGTGCGCTGGCGCTGGAATGCGACCACGGCGCTGGCGCTGCCGCGCTTTACGGGCGGCAAGAAAGTGGCGCCGCAACTGCAGCGGATGAAGAGCGAGGATCTGCTCGCGACCGTGTTTCCCGATCAGGTGGCCTGCGCGGAAAACCTCGCGGGCGAACGCGAAGTACCCGATCATCCGCTGGTGAAGCAGACGCTGGACGATTGCCTGCACGAAGCGATGGATTGCGAGGGTCTGCTGACGATCCTGCGCGGCCTCGAAAGCGGGCGCATTCGCATGGTGGCTCGCGATCTCGCCACGCCGTCGCCGCTCGCTGCCGAAGTGTTGAGCGCGGCGCCGTACGCGTTCCTCGACGATGCCCCGTTGGAAGAGCGCCGCACGCAGGCCGTGCAGTCGCGGCGCTGGAACGATGCGGAAAGCGCCGACGATCTCGGACGTCTCGATCCGGAAGCCATCGCCTCCGTGCGCGAAGAAGCCTGGCCCGAGGCGCGTAGCGCGGATGAGATGCACGAGGCCCTGGTCCAGCTCGGTGCGGTTACGCTCGACGAAGTGCACGACAACGCGGGTTGGGCGGCGTTGCTCTCCGCCTTGGCGACGGACGCGCGCGCGACGTTGTTGCGCGCGGGCAATACCTCGCTCTGGGTGGCTGCCGAACGCCTGCCCGTCTGGCGCGCGATCCATCCGGAAGCGATGCTCACGCCATCCATTGCCGCGCCCGCGGAGTTCGAGGCACAGGCATGGACGCCGGAGTCGGCACGCGTCGACATCGTGCGTGGACGCCTCGGCGGCCTGGGGCCGGTCTCTGCCGAATCGCTTGCTGCGTCCTTGGGCGTGGCATCGATGGAAGTGAATGCAGCGCTCGTGTCGCTCGAAAGCGAGGGCTACGTCATGCGCGGTCCGTTCTCGCCGGGCGCGACGGACACCGAATGGTGCGAGCGGCATCTGCTCGCGCGCATTCATCGCTACACGATGGGCCGCCTGCGTCGCGAGATCGAGCCGGTCGCGCCGCGCGACTTTCTGCGCTTCCTGCTCGACTGGCAGCACGTCACGCGCGCCACCCAGGTCGCCGGTCCCGATGCCCTGGCCGGCGTTATCGGTCAGTTGGAAGGGTTCGAGGCGGCCGCCGGCTCATGGGAATCCGAACTGCTCCCTGCGCGTGTCACCGACTACAGCATCGGCTGGCTCGACGACCTGTGCCGCGCTGGCCGCGTCGTCTGGAGCCGGTTGCGGCTCGGGTCGGGTAGCGGCGGCCCGGTTCGCTCGACGCCCATCGTGCTCTTGCCGAGGCGGCAACTCCCGATCTGGTCCGCTGCCGCCCCCGTGTCTACCGAGGAGGTGTCGCTCTCGTCGCGGGCGCAGGCGGTGGTCGATGCGCTGCGCGACGAAGGTGCGTTGTTCTTCGACGAGCTGGCGTCCACCACCCGCCTCCTGCGCACGGAACTGGAAGACGCGCTGGGCGAGCTGGTCGCTGCAGGTCGCGTCACGGCCGACAGCTTTGCCGGCCTGCGCGCCTTGCTGCTGCCCGCATCCAAGCGCAACGGCAGCCGGCATCGGCGCACGCGCAGGCATATGCTGAGCGGTATCGAAGACGCGGGACGCTGGGCGCTCGCGCGTCGCGCGAACGAATCGCGCACCGACGCGGATGGTCTCGAACACATCGCCCGTACGCTCTTGCGTCGCTACGGTGTGGTGAGCTGGCGCATCCTCGAACGCGAAGCCGCATGGCTGCCGCCATGGCGAGAACTGCGTCGTGTGTATCACCGACTCGAAGCCCGCGGTGAAATCCGTGGCGGTCGCTTTGTCGACGGGCTCGTTGGCGAACAGTTCGCGCTACCCGAAGCGTTGCCTGCGCTCAGGCAGATTCGTCACCGGGCGCACGATGGTGAGATCGTCTGTATCGCGGGCACGGACCCGCTCAATCTCGTTGGCACCATCGTCGTGGGCACCAAGGTACCTGCGACGATAGGCAACCGCATCGCCATTCGCGACGGCATGCCGCTGGCAGCGATGATCGCGGGCAAGTTCGTGACGCTGATGCCGCTGGAAGGCGACGAGGAGCGCGAGGCGCGTACCGCCCTGCAACGCAAGGCGGACATGCGGACGCCGGTACCGTTGTTCTGATACTGGCGTCCGTGAGTACGCGCGATCTGCCTAGCGAAGCTGCACGTCGCCCAGCACCCAGAGCTTCGGACCCGGTTTGCCGGTGATGACGAAGCAGAGATCGTGCGTGCCCTCGCGCTTGGGCAGAATGCCATCGAGCGTGGCGCGTCCGTCCTTGGCCTTGGCGAGCGGAATGCTCGTCAGCTTCGGGCCGTCGCAGGTGTCCTGATGGACTTCCAGTTCGCCCGCGGCCGAACGTGACTTGCGCGACACGATCCCCTTGGTGTCTTTCCAAAGCGCGTAGTTGTACGGAAGGCGATCCACGGTCACCGCGACGCCGTAGCGGCCGTCCAGCTTCACGCCCTTCCACATCCAGCACGTATCCATGATGTCGACCTTGTAGACGGGACGGCGACCGTCCACGGCTTCCGGCGATTCGAGGCGAAGGACGAGCTTGTCGCTGCATGTGGCGAGTTCGTCGCTGCTCCGGCTCAGCAGCGAGGCGGCGTCGATCTCGCGATCGCGCGGACCGGCAAGCCCGAAATTACCGGCGAAGGCATTCGCGCGCACGGTGGTCGGCAGCGATACCTCGAACGGACCGGTATAGGCCGTGGACTGCGCGGTAGGCGCCGAACCGTCCGTGGTGTAGCGCAGCGTGCCGTAACCGCTCTGGTTCGACAGCGTGACGGTCGCCTTGCCATCCGTGGCAGGCGCCACATCGATGGCCGCGGCGTACGCCCCGTCGGACGGCACGATTCCCGCCGCGCGATACCGCGACATCTGCGCCGGCAGGCGCGCGATGAATCCATTCCAGTCCGCCTTCGGCGACCAGGTACGCTCGGCCAGCGCCGCCATGCGCGGGAAAATCGCATGCTGCGTGCGGTACCAGTTGGGCAGGTACTCGCTGAACACCGTGACCTCGGCACCGAGCACGTGCTTCGCCTTGTCGGCGGTGATGTCCGTTGGCACCGGCTCGAAGTCGTAAAGGGTCTTGAGTGTCTGGCCTGAGGGGCGCCCTGGTTGTTCGTCGGGCAGCGTCGATTGCAACTGGTCGAGGTACAGCGTCGGGGACGGCGCGAGTACCACGTCATGTCCCGCATTCGCCGCCTTGATCGCGCCCTTCGTACCGCGCCACGACATAACGGTGGCGCTCGCGGGCACCTTGCCGTCCAGGATCTCGTCCCAGCCTATGAGATGGCGATTGTGCTTTTCGAGGTAATCGCCAATGCGCGCGATAAACCATCCCTGCATCTGTTCCTCGTCGTCGATGCCCAGCGACCTCATCTTCGCCTGCACCGTCTTCGAGCGCTCCCACTCATCCTTGGCCGCCTCGTCGCCACCCACGTGGATATACGTGGATGGGAAGATCGCCATCACTTCATCCAGCACGTCCTGCAGGAAGGTGAACGTGCCATCGTCGACGTTGTAAAGCGCGGTGTTGACGCCCCAGTCGGTCGACACCGCAAGTTTCTTCCCGCCTGCGCCCACTTTCGGATACGACGCTACCGCGGCCTGTGCATGGCCTGGCATTTCGATCTCGGGCACGACGGTGATGTGCCGCTCGGCGGCATAGGCGACGATCTGCTTGGCTTCTTCCTGCGTGTAGAAACCGCAGTAAGGCGTGTCGGCACCGCCGGTAAGTGCGACGTCCGGGCCCACCGGCTTGCGGCAAGCGCCCGTCTCGGTGAGCTTCGGGTATTTCTCAATCTGCAACCGCCAACCCTGGTCGTCCGTGAGGTGCCAATGGAAGGTGTTGAGCTTGTGCATCGCCATCTGGTCGAGCAGATGCTGAATCTCGGCGACCGACTGGAAATGGCGACTGGAATCGAGCATCAGGCCGCGCCACTCGAAGCGTGGCGCATCGACGATGTGCACGGCGGGGACGCCGCTGTGCGCGGCGGGATCGGTCAGCAGCTGCCAATAGGTCACCGCGCCGTAGAACAACCCGGTTTCGTCATTGGCGGCGATGCGCACGCCGCTGGCATCGACGTCGAGCGTATAAGCCTCGCGTCCTTTGACACTGGCCGTGGTCGCAAGGGCGATGCCGCCCTTACCCTTGCCTTCGACGATGGCGGGCGTGATGCCACGTGCCTGGCGAATCCAGCCTTGCAACTGGTTCGCTACGCGCTTCGCCTGCACGTCGCCCTTGGCCACGTTGATGGTCGTCGACGCGTCGAGGCGGAAGTGGCCAGGCAGCCGCTGGAGCTGCGCCGGCATGGGAATGAGCGACAGCGGCGTTTGATCGACGGGACCGGATTCTTGCCTCGGCTGGCTGGCACACGCACTGAGGCCGGCGGCCAGGGCGAGGAAGAGGAATCGGCGCATCGAGGGCTCCTGTCGTGGTGAGGCGATCGGGCGATTGTGGCGCTTTCACTGTAGGAGCCGCTATAGCGGCGAGGGGAGCGGAACCTGCCGGTGGGAGCCAGCCTGCTGGCGATGGGGACTTGCCTTGCTGCTACACCGCTTCGTTGGCTTTTCGCCACCAGGCTGGCTCCCACCTTTGCTTTGTAGGTTTCGCATCGCTACACAGCGGCTCCCGCAGGGGCCAAAAAAAAGGGCCCTGTCGAGGAGTTGACGGGCCCGAGGGGAATGGAGCTTGGGTCGGCGCGGCCTTCCTTGGCCGCGTCGCATGTCGCTTGTCAGAGTTCGAAATGCACCGAGGCCATGTAGCGGCGGCCCGTGGTGTACTTCGCGACCGGCATGGCCGTGATGCCGAGGTACTGCTTGTACTTCTCGTTGGTGAGGTTCATGCCCGCGAGGGTGAACGAGACCTGCTGGTTGAGCTTCCAGCCCAGCGTGGCACCCAGGTCGCCGTAGTCGGCGGTGGTGGCCGGCGGCGCGCCGGCAATGTAGCCACCGGCGAGGTACTTGCTGCGCCAGTTGTACGTGAGGCGGGCACTGAACGGGCCCATCTCGTAGTACGGGCTGACCGAGTACGAGTTCTTCGAGTTGTACGGCAGCGAACCGCCGGAATCGAGCGTTCCCTTGGCGTACGTGTAGTTCGCCGTGACGCCGAAGCCGGTATCCCAGAACGCCTGCTGGTAGCTCAGGCTGCCGCCGCGCACCTTGCCCGACCCCGTGTCGCGTGGGCGGCTGATGCTGTACGTGCAGAAGCCGTCGGGCGTGCAAAGGCCCTGCGCCACCTGGCGTGCGAACGTCGTCGGGTCGTTGAGCAGGCCCGAGTTGAACTGCGTTTCCGGTGCCGAGTCCACGAACGTGTAGTTCTCGATCTTCTTGTAGAAGCCGGTCAGCGCCAGGTACGACTGCGGCGCGAAGTACCACTCGGCGGAGAGCGAGAAGTTCTTCGACTTGTACGGCTTCAGGTTCGGGTTGCCGCCCGAGCCGGTGAGCACCGAGTCGTTGAGGAACAGGTTGTTCACCTGCATGTTGTACGGCGGACGCGCGATCACCTTGGCGGCGGCGAATCGCAGCACCACATCCTCGCTCACGTCGTAGGCGACGTTGAGGCTCGGCAGCCAGTTCTTCGTCGTCCGCGACGAGGTCTGCCACGAACCGGCCGGCGCCGGCAGCACCGGGGCGCCGCTGTACACGAAGCCCGTGCCGTCGGTCTTGGTGTCGACGTAGCGGAAGCCCACGTTGCCGTGGAAGTTGCCACCGGCGAAGTTGCCCTGCACATAGGCGGCATTGGTCTTCTCGACCAGCTTGTAGGTGCCGTTGAGGTAAGTACCCGGATCTTCGTTGCCGCCGTTCGTGTTGCGCACCCAGGCGTACTGCGCGTTGCGGTCGGGCATCACGTGGCTGGACGAACCGTCCAGCGCGCCGTCGAAGGCGTCGAGCGTATCGGTGTAGCCGCCGAAACCGAGCGCGGCAAGGTTGGTCGGCGCATTGCCGCCGTAGACATGCGCCTGCATGCCCTCCTCGTGCCGGTTCCAGCGGTAGCCGAAGGCCAGTTCGTTGAAGAACGAATCGAAGTACTTCGAGAAGTCGAGCTGCGCATAAGTATCGCGCGACTGCGCGGAATAATCGCCGTAGTTACCCGGCCAGCCGCCCAGGCCGTCCACGTCGCCCATGTGCCAGTTGGCGGGATCGCGTGCCGCTGCCGGGTTGTCGAAAGCGAAACCCTTGTTGATATCCCAGGTGTAGCCGCCGGCATACACCGGCTCCATCACCGCTTGCGAGATGTTGTCGTTGTTGGCCTTGCTGTAACCCGCCGCGCCGCCGAGCTTCCAGCCGTCGCCACGATAGGTGGACTTCAGGTCGAACGCGGAGGTGCGCACCACCGACTTGCGGATGTTGCTGTCGAAGGTGCCCTGCGCGATGGCCGGGCAACCCACCGTGTCGTTGCCGCACACGTGGCCGCCCGTGACGATGCCGTTCGGACCCTGGTTGAAGCTCGTGACGTTGCCCGGCGTGGCGCCGGTGAACGGGTAGAGCGACTGGTTCCAGTTGTCGAAGTTCTCGCGGACGAACAGGTTGTTGATGTCGATGTCCCAGTTGTCCGTCGGATGGATCTGGAAACCGAGCGTCGCGGTGTCGCGCTTGCGCTTCTGCTGGAACCACGCCGAGTTCACCTCGTCGGGCACCTTGGCGTTGGGATCGAGCGTGCCGTTGGCGATGCCGGCGGCGACGGCAGGGCTGGAAGCCCACTTCGACACGGGACTGTAGCTGAAGATCTCGAAGCCCTGGCGGTCGATCTTTTCCTCGTAGTGCTGCACGGAAGCGATGACGCCGAAGGTGCTCGCAGCATTCTTCCAGCTGTACAACGCAGAGGCATTCGGACGCGTGCCCGGCGTGGCCTGATCGTTGTAGTTGAGACCGAACGAGCCGCGAATCGTGTTCGCCGGCAGATCGAGCGGCTGCAACGTGTGCAGCAGGATCGTGCCGCCGAGGCTGCCTTCCGGCAGGCGCGCTTCCGGCGATTTATACACTTCCAGGCGGCCGACGATTTCCGGCGCGAGCATGGTGAAGTCGAAGCCGCGGTTCGGCTGCGCACCGTACTGCCACGGCGTCTGCGAGATCGGCTGGCCGTTGAGGAAGGTGAGGTTGAGGCTGGGATCGGTACCGTCGATCGATACGCGATCGCCCTGCCCGAACGAGCGATCGATCACGACGCCCGGAATCTGCGTCATCGCTTCGGCGACGTTGGTGTTCGGGAACTTGCCGATGTCCTCGGCGGTAACGGCCTCGACCACGGCATCCGCATTGCGCTTGGTGTCGAGCGACTTCTCGAGACTCGCGCGGATGCCGGTGACGGTGATGCCCTCAAGCTCGGCGGCCTTGGCGGCGTCGGCTTTTTGCTGGGCGGTCTGCGGCTTCTCCGGCGCGGTCGTGTCCTGTGCGGCCACGGTTCCGGTGAAACAGCACAATCCGGCGATGATGCTCGCCGTGAGCAGGTTTCTACGATGCGACATGGTGTCCTCCCCTCAGAGGATGTAGCGCGACGGGTTTCGCGACCGCGTCGTGCTTCGTTGCTATCGAAGGGCCTCGCGGCCCGGTTTTTCGAACTAAGCCTGCGTTCCTTTCCCGCTCTTCAATGAGCGTTCGAACCGTGCAGGTAGAGACCGGCGGCACCGATCACACCCAACTGTCCGTGGTCCATCAGACGTACCGGCACTTGCTTGAGAAAGGCGCGCATGACGCCCTTGTTGAAGAACCTGGTGGCAAAGCTGCTGGCAAGCAGACGTTCGCGTATCTGCGGCAGGATGCCGCCAGCGAGATACACGCCCCCGCGCGCGCCATAGAGCATGGCGAGATCGCCGACGAAGCTGCCGAGCAGACCGCAAAAGACGTCCAGCGCTTCGCTTGCAGTGGCATCGCTGCCGTCGAGCGCGGCAGCGCTGACTGCGGCGGGCTCGTGTAGCGTCGCGGCGGTGCCGCGCAGCGTGGATAAGGCGCGATAGAGATTGACGAGACCGGGGCCCGAAAGCGCCGTCTCGTAGGAGACATAGTCGCGACCGCGCGCGAGTTCGCCGAGGATCGCCACTTCGCGCTCGTTGCCCGGCGCAAGCGAAATCTGTCCTGCTTCGGTCGGCAGCACCGTCGCGTGCGGCTTTCCGGGCAGCAACACGGCGGAGCCGAGGCCGGTGCCGGGGCCCATCACGATGATCGGTCCCACGGTCTTCGGCGTGTCGGTCTCGATGATCGGTGTGGTCTCGTGGTCGTGCAGGAACTGGCAGGCATAGGTCACTGCCTCGAAGTCGTTCACCACAGCGAGGCCAGTGAGGCCCAGCGAGTGGCGGATGTCGCCGATCGACACCGGCCAGGGCAGGTTGTCGTTGACGACGGCATCGCCAAGTACATACCCGGCGCAGGCGACGGCGCAGTGCTCGATCGCAACCTGGCCGTCCAGACGACTCACGAAATCCCGGAGGGCGGCGGTAAGACTCGGCCATTCGGCGCAGGCATAACGCTCGTAGCGCAACACCTCGATCGCCGAGGTACCGGGGGAGCGACGTACCAGCCCGATACGGGCGTGCGTCCCGCCGACGTCGGCGGCGAGAAACGCCCCGATCCCCGGCATACGCCGAACGTCCCGCTGGTTGGCCGAATCGCCCACACCTTGCCCCTTGTCGATGCCCTGCGCCCATGTGGTCTCGCCACGGCGCCCCTGTTGCCGCGGAGTCTGTGAGCGCAATGACAACGTTGTCAACTGGACAGATGGCTAGGACAGCGGGCATTCCATAACGCGGCGCAACACCAGCGAGGCACCCATGAGGGTGCTGCACATCCGCATGCTCGAAAAACACGCGTTATCTCAGGATATTTCCGATGAATCTGCCGTTTGACGCGGCGCGACATCGATGGCATCGACCCCTGCCACCGGTCATGCCCGGGTGCGCCGAGGCAATTGACAACGTTGTGCATGCAGGTCGATAAAGGGCCCCAAAGGGAGGTACCCGGTGCTGCCGCTCCGGGTGCGTACATCCATCACGAGGGGAGCCACCATGTCGTCCACCGCGGTCGCCGTCGACGAGAATCGTCATTCCAGCCTGGTCCCGATGATCATCATCGGCGTCCTGTTCTTCATCTTCGGCTTCGTCACCTGGCTCAACGGCCCGCTGATCACCTTCGTCAAGCTGGCCTTCGACCTCGACGACGTGAATGCCTTCCTCGTGCCGATGGCGTTCTATCTGTCCTACTTCTTCCTTGCCCTGCCCTCCTCCTTCATCCTCAAGAAAACGGGCATGAAGAAAGGCATGGGGCTCGGTTTGTTCGTGATGGCGATCGGCGCCGTGCTGTTCGGCCAGTTCGTCACGATGCGCGTCTATCCGGGCGCACTCACCGGGCTCTTCGTCATCGGCGCCGGTCTTTCGCTGTTGCAGACTGCGTCCAACCCATACATCTCCATTCTCGGTCCGATCGAAAGCGGCGCGCAGCGCATCGCTTTCATGGGTATCTGCAACAAGGTGGCCGGTGCGCTTGCGCCGTTTGTGTTCGGTGCCTTGGTCATGCGCGACATCCAGAACTTCGGCAAGCAGATTGCCGATGCGGCGACGCCCGCGGAAAAAGACGCCCTGCTCGCCGCGTTCGCAGCGAAGGTGCACATGCCGTACATGGTCATGGCCGGGCTTCTCGTCCTCCTCGCCATCTGGGTCGTGCGCTCGTCGCTCCCCGAGATCAAGCCGTCCAGCGACAACTCCGAACGCGCCATCGGCCATGACAAGGGCAGCCTTTTCAGCTTCCCGCATCTGTGGCTCGGCGTGCTCTGTTTGTTCGTCTACGTGGGTGTGGAAGTGATGGCGGGTGACGCGATCGGCACCTACGGCCAGGGCTTCGGCATGTCGCCGGCCGACACCAGCCATTTCACCTCGTACACGCTGATCGCCATGCTCGTTGGCTACGTAGCGGGCCTGCTGCTGATTCCGAAGTTCGTCTCGCAGCAGCGCTATCTCGCCCTCTCGGCGATCCTCGGTGTGGTGTTCTCCATCGGCACCTACGTGACCAGCGGTTACGTTTCCGTCGGTTTCGTAGCGGCGCTCGGCTTTGCCAACGCCATGATGTGGCCGGCGATCTTCCCCCTGGCGATCAAGGGCCTCGGTCGCCTGACCGAATTCGGTTCGGCCTTCCTGATCATGGGTATTGCCGGCGGCGCCATCATTCCCGTGCTGTTCGCCCACCTGAAGCAGCATTACGACTTCCAGGCCGTGTTCCTCGGCCTGATGGTGCCCTGCTACCTCTACATCCTGTACTACGGCGCGGCAGGCCACCGGGTCGGTCAGCACGTCAGGGACTGACCCCGGGACCGCCATGATGGGACGACCGCTTGTGTAAACTTGCCGAGGTCGTCCCGTCGGATGGCCGTCCTGCTATCGAGGGTCGCAGATTGCGTAGTCCTACCATCAAGGACGTGGCCGAACGGGCCGGCGTCTCGCTGAAGACCGTTTCACGCGTCATCAATCACGAGCCCTCGGTGCACGCGCGCACCCGCGAGCGGGTCCAGCGCGCCATCGAGGCGCTCGATTACCAGCCCGATCAGGCCGCGCGCAGCCTGCGCAGCGCCCGCACCTACGCTCTGGGCCTGGTCTACGACAATCCCAACGCCCACTACGTCATCGCCATGCAGAACGGCGTGCTCTCGGTGTGTCGGGAGCGCGGCTTCGGTTTGCAGATCCACCCTTGCGATTCCTCCGCGCCGAAGCTGGCCGAGCAATTGGGCGACCTCGTCAGGCGCAATCGCCTCGCCGGCCTCGTGCTGTGCCCCCCCATGTCCGAGCAACCGAAGCTGCTGGCGGCGCTGACCGAGCAGAACGTCCCGTTCGTGCGGATCATTTCGGCCAGGCAAGATCCCAAGGATGGCTGGCCCTGCGTCTTCGTGGACGACCGCGATGCGGCTTACGCCATCACCGAACACCTGATCCAGCTGGGCCACCATCGCATCGGCTTCCTGTGGGGCGGCAAGGAGCACCGTTCCAGCCCCGAGCGCTACCAGGGCTACGCCGATGCGCTGCGCGAATACGGTATCGAGGTGGACAAGCGCCTGGTGGTCGAGGGCGACTACTCGTTCGACGACGGTTTCCGTGGCGCGCGCAAGCTGCTTGCGCTGAAGGATCCACCTACGGCGATCTTCGGCTCGAACGACGAAATCGCGGCGGGCGTACTCGCAGCCGCGCGTTCGGGTGGCGTCGATGTGCCGTGGGAGCTTTCCATCGCCGGCTTCGAAGACAGTCCGTTCTCCAAGCAATCCTGGCCCGCGCTGACGACCGCGCGGCAGAACACGGAGGAGATTGGACGCCATGCCGCGCAGCGCCTCATCGCCGAACTGGAGCGCGAGGACGACGAGCCGCATATCGACAACGAGGGCTTCAGCCCCGATCTCGTGGTGCGCGGCTCGACCGCGCCGCGCCGCCTCTGATGCCCCGAGGCTGTGGGAGCCGCTATAGCGGCGAGAAGCCCGCAAAGCAAAGGTGGGAGCCACCCTGGTGGCGAAAAGCCAACGAAGCGGTGTAGCGGTGAGGCAAGTCCCCATCGCCAGCCGGCTGGCTCCCACCGGCAAGCTCCCATCGCCGCTATAGCGGTTCCTACGGATTCGTCATGATCATGATGGCGGCTATCGCCAGCGCCACGCCCAGCCAGTTGACCGGCGTGAGTCGTTCCTTGAAGCCGATCGCGCCGACCAGGGCACCCAGCACCACCACACCCACGTTCATCGAGGCGAACACGAGCGCCGGATTGTTCGGCAGGGCCTGATGGCCGCGCACGTAGAACAGGATGTTCGCGAAGTTCGCGGCACCCAGCACGACACCGAAGCCGAGGCTGCGCAACGCAAGCGGCGCCTGCCTCGTCGCGGCGCGTACGATCACGGCGATCCAGCACAGCACCATGGCAATGAGGAACGACGCGAACAGCGCGTTGCCGAACGACGCACCCGCCTTTGCGATAAGCTTGAAGCAGATGTCGATGGCGCCGAAGCCGGCGAAGACGGCCAGCGGTGCCAGCCAACCCGCGCGCTGGACGCGTTCGCTGCGCCAGAGCATGCACAGCAGGGCGACCACGGCCAGCGCAATGCCCGCGGCCTTCAACGGGACCAGCGTGTCGCCGAAGAACAGGAACGCGGCGGCCAGGGACAGGAACAGCGAGAGCCGTTGCGCGACATCGGTACGCACGATGCCCGCACTGCGTACGGACGATGCCAGCACGAGGAAGATCGCCGGCAGAAACACGCCGAGCAACAGCAGGGGCCCGCGCGTGGCATCCGACTGCAGCGCTGCCTCCGCTGCCTGTGGCGTGGCATTGAGCAGCCACCAGGCGAGCGCAGCGGCGACGACGTAGTTGGTCGCCACCGCCTGCACGATATCGACGTTCGTGCGCCGTGCGAGTTTCAGCAGAACCGAGACCGCGACGCTGAACGCGACCGCGAGAAGGATGTAAGGCATGGGACGTCAGTCGAGCGAAGGTTGGCCTTTATACCTTGGTCTTGAGCTGCGCGGCCTCGCGAGCCAGAGCTTCGATGCCCGCCCAGTCCGACGACGCCAGCTTGTCCGCAGGCGTGAGCCACGATCCGCCGACACAGACGACGTTCGCCAGCCCGAGAAATTCCGGTGCGTTGGCGAGGCTGATGCCGCCCGTGGGGCAGAACCGAATCTGCGGCAGCGGACTGGCCCATGCGCCCAGCAGCTTCGAACCGCCAGCCGGCACCGCGGGAAAGAACTTCTGGAAGCGATAACCGCGTTCCAGCAGTTCCATCGCTTCGCTCGACGTGGCGGCACCGGGCAGCAACGGCAGCTCCGAGTCGTCGGCGGCATCGAGCAGGCGCGGGGAACTGCCCGGCGACACGGCGAAAGTCGCACCGGCCTTGAGGGCGTTTTCCAGGTCGCGTGCATTCAACACGGTGCCCACGCCGACCACCGCACCCTCGACTTCCGCCGCAATCGCGCGAACGGCATCCAGCGCAGCGGGTGTGCGCAAGGTGACTTCGATGGCTGGGATACCTCCGGCGACCAGCGCGCGCGCCATCCCTACGGCCTTCGAGGCATCCTCGATGATCACGACGGGGACCACCGGCGCGAGGCGCAGGGTGGATTCGACGCGCTGTTGCTTGGCTTCGTTGCTCATCTGCTACTCCGGTGAATCAAAAGACGCCTGCGCCGAGATCCGCCGTGACGGCGGACTGGCGGAACATGGCGAAGAGTTCGCGACCCATGCCGGTGTGATGCACGGCGAGGTCGATGTGGTCGGGATGACGGTTGTCCCAGTCGTCGGCATCGACGAGCGCATGCAGCGTGCCGGCGATGGCGTCCACGCGGACCAGGTCGCCCGTGCGGATGCGGGCGATGGGACCGCCGGCCTCCGCCTCGGGCGTGACGTGGATTGCGGCGGGAACGCGACCCGAGGCGCCGGACATGCGGCCATCGGTCACCAGCGCCACGCGGTAGCCGCGATCCTGCAGCAGGCTAAGCGTCGGCGTGAGCTTGTGCAGTTCCGGCATGCCGCGCGCACGCGGCCCCTGGAAGCGCACGACGGCCACGAAGTCGCGATTGAGTTCGCCACGATCGAAGGCCGCCTTCACGTCGTCCTGTTCGTCGAAGACGATGGCCGGTGCTTCGACCACCATACGGTCCTCGGGAACCGAGGAGACCTTGATGACGCCGTGGCCGAGATTGCCCTTGAGCATGCGCAGGCCACCGTCGTGACGGAACGGCTCGTGGATTGCACGAAGCACGCCGCGATTGCCGCTTTCCTTGGACACCGGCTTCCACACCAGCACGTCGTTCTCGAGCGACGGTACCTGGCGATAGGCGTGCAGCCCCGGGCCCATGATCGTGTTCACGTCGTCGTGCAGCAGACCGCCATCGAGCAACTGATCGATGAGGAAGCTCATGCCGCCGGCTTCGTGGAAGTGATTCACGTCGGCGTAGCCGTTCGGGTAGACACGCGCGAGCAGCGGCACGACGGCCGAGAGCGCATCGAAATCGTCCCAGCGCAATTCGACGCCCGCCGCGCGGGCGATCGCGACGAGATGCAGCAGGTGATTCGTCGATCCGCCGGTCGCATGCAGGCCCACCACGCCGTTGACGATCGCGCGCTCGTCGATGATGCGACCCAGCGGCAAGTAGTGATCGCCCAGCGTGTCGACGGCGAGCACGCGCTGCACCGTGGCCTTGGTCAGCGCGTCGCGCAGCGGCGTATCCGGCGCCTCGAAACTCGCGCCGGGCAGATGCAGACCCATGATCTCCATCAGCATCTGGTTCGAGTTCGCGGTGCCGTAGAACGTGCAGGTGCCCGCGCCGTGGTACGAGCGCGCCTCGGCTTCCAGCAGTTCCGCACGCGTGGCCTTGCCGGCGGCGAAGGCCTGGCGAACCTTGGACTTCTCTTCGTTCGGGATGCCGGACGGCATCGGGCCGGACGGGACGAATGCGCCGGCAAGATGCCCGAAGCTCAGTGCGCCAATCAGCATGCCCGGAACGATCTTGTCGCAGATGCCGAGGTACAGCGCGCCTTCGTACATGTCGTGCGAGAGCGACACGGCCGTGGCCATGGCAATGAGGTCGCGCGAGAACAGCGACAGCTCCATGCCGGGGCGGCCTTGCGTCACGCCATCGCACATCGCCGGGACACCGCCGGCTACCTGAGCGGTGGCACCCAGCGCGCGCGCCGTCTGCCGGATCAACTCGGGATAGCGCTCATACGGCTGGTGGGCCGAAAGCATGTCGTTGTATGAAGTGACGATGGCGAGGTTGGCCGCGTGGCCATTGCGCAGCGCGTCCTTGTCGTTTTCCGCACAGGCGGCGAATCCATGGGCGAGGTTGCCGCACGACAAGTGGTGACGCTTGGCGCCCTTGCCGCGCGCGGCGTCGATCTTGGCGAGGTAGGCGGCACGCGAGGCGCGGCTGCGCTCGACGATGCGCTCGGTCACTTCGGCGAGGACGGGGTGAAGGGTCATGGCATGTTCCTGAGGCTTTGACCGCGCCGGACCCCACTCGGGGTCACGGCTTTCGGAAGGATCGCCGGCCCTTGCCGGACGACCCGTTGCCGCGCGTTGTCCGCGCGGCGTGGGGCATGGATGCTACGGCGCCCAGTAGACCTCGACGGGCACCTTCGACTGCTTCAGCACGGCGGCGATCGGGAAATCCGCACCCGCCTCGGCCTGGGCGAGCAGGTCTTTCTTGTCCTGCCCTTCGATGTGCAGGTAAAGCGTGCGCGTATCGAGCACCTTCGGCAGCGTGAGCGTGATGCGCGGTTCGCCCGCACCGCCCGCGCGCATCGAGATCACGGTCGCCTTGCCGTTCGGATCGAGCGCTGCGGCGAGGTTGTCGCCGCCCGGGAAGAACGATGCCGTATGCCCGTCCGGTCCCATGCCGAGGATCAACGCATCGAACGGAAGGCCGAGCGCATCGATGCGTGCGCCGACGTCGGCAAGCGCGGCATCCACGTCGTCCTTGTGCGCACGGTCGAACAGCGGCAGGAACGCGGCGGTGTGCGCCTCGTGATGCAGCAGATGCTCGCCCACCAGCCGCGCGTTGGAGCGGTCGCTGTCGGTATCCACCCAACGCTCATCCACGAGGGTGATGGTGACCTTCGACCAGTCGATCTCCTGTTCGGCGAGCAGCGCGAACATCATCTTCGGCGTGCTGCCACCGGATACGGCGAGCGTGGCTTTGCCGCGCGCTGCAATGGCGTCGTCCAGCTTGCTGGCGACATCGCGTGCGAGCTTGTCGGCGAGGGTCGGCTTGTCGGCGAATTCATGGCGTACGAGTTTGGCGTTCATGCAGCGTCCTCGGCCCAGGTGCGGCCATCGCGTTCAATGAGCGCCACGGCGGCGCTCGGGCCCCAGGTGCCGGCGGTGTACGGCTTCGGCGTATCGCCGCTGGCCTCCCAGGCATCCAGGATCGGGCCGGCCCAGTTCCATGCCGCCTCGACTTCGTCGCGGCGCATGAACAGGGTCGGGTTGCCGCGTACGACGTCGAGGATCAGTCGTTCGTAGGCGTCGGGCTGTTGCACGCCGAACGCAGCGGCAAAGCTCATGTCCAGCGGCACGTGGCGCAGGCGCAGGCCGCCGGGGCCCGGGTGCTTGATCGTCAGCCACAGCTTCACGCCTTCGTCCGGCTGCAGGCGCAAGGTCAGGCGATTCGGCAGGAGCGGACCGCTGGAGAGGTCGAAGATCGAATGCGGCAGCGCGCGGAACGTGACCACGATTTCCGACACGCGGCTCGGCAGCCGCTTGCCCGTGCGCAGGTAGAACGGCACGCCGGCCCAGCGCCAGTTGCCGATCTCCGCCTTGAGGGCGACGAAGGTTTCGGTCCGGGACTGGTCGCTACCCAGTTCGTCGAGGTAGCCGGGCACGCTCTGGCCTTCCGCCGCACCGGCGCGGTACTGGCCGCGAACCGTGAGTTGCGCGGCGTTGGCGCTATCGATCGGACGCAGCGAGCGCAGCACCTTGAGCTTCTCGTCGCGCACCGCATCCGGCGCGAGCGACGACGGTGGCTCCATGGCGAGCATGCAAAGCAACTGGAGAATGTGGTTCTGGACCATGTCGCGCAGGGCGCCGGCACGGTCGTAATAGCCGGCGCGGTGACCGACGCCGACCGTCTCGGCCACGGTGATCTGCACGTGGTCGATGTGCTGCGCATTCCACAGCGGCTCGAACAAGGCGTTGCCGAAGCGCAGCGCAAGCAGGTTCTGCACCGTCTCCTTGCCGAGGTAGTGATCGATCCGGTAGGTCTGCGACTCGCCGAAGACCTTCGCCACGGCGTCGTTGATGGCGTTGGCGCTTTCCAGGTCGCGGCCGATGGGCTTTTCCAGCACCACGCGGGAGCGCTCGCCGTTCAAGCCCAGCGAGCCGAGGCGCTGGCAGATGTCGGTGAAGATGTCCGGCGAGGTCGAGAGATAGAACACGCGGATGTGGGTGGGTTGTTCCGCCATCAACGCCGCGAATTCGTCCCAGCCGTCGGCCTTGCGCGCGTCCAGCGAGCGGTAGCCGATCATGCGGATGAAGGCATCCAATTGGGCCGGCACCACATGCGAGACGCCCTTCTCGACGGCCGCGCGGACCTGTTCGCGATAGGCGGCATCGTCCAGGCCCTCGCGGGCCACGCCGACGATGCGGCTGGACGGCTGGATCTGTCCATCGACGAAGCGGTGGTACATGGCAGGTAGCAGCTTGCGGACGGCGAGGTCGCCGGTGCCGCCAAAAATGACCAGATCGAACGGTTCGATCGGCAGGAGGGGAGCGCTCACGGGAGTGGCCTCTTGAGGGATCGGTGGAGTCCGGTCGATCGTACCAGTGACATACCAGGAGGTACCAGCCCCGTACCACTGGCTGCGGCGTTGCGCCCCGTTTTACGGATCGGTAACACCCAGAAAACGTCCGTATGACCGTTTTGGATCGTGCAAACGAGCGTTTGAACTTCCCGGTGGTCTGGCCGGTCTTGCACAGGGTTGCCGCAGTGGTCGTGGATTGGTATCTTCGGCGGATGGAAAACGCCCTCGTCGCCGAGTACCAGCGCCTTCAACACGATCCGGCTTCCCGGCAGCCGCTGGCGTACATGCGCCTGCGCCGTGCCATCCGCAACGTGATCGAAAAGGGCGAGGTCCAGGTCGGCCACGCGCTGCCCAGCGAGCGCGATCTCGCCCGGGCGCTCACCCTGTCCCGGGTGACGGTGCGCAAGGCGATCGGCGGTCTTGTCGAGGACGGCCTGCTTACCCAGCGCCACGGCGCCGGCACCTTCGTGTCCGAGCGCATCGTGAAGCCGCTCTCGCGCATGACCAGTTTTACGGAAGACCTGCGGGCACGCGGACTCAACCCGCGCTCGGAGTTCTTCGAGAAGGCCATTGGCGAGGTCACGCCCGAGGAATCCATGGCGATGAATCTCTCGCCGGGCACCCAGGTGGTCCGCCTGCATCGCCTGCGCTACGCAGGCGACGAGCCGCTCGCCATCGAGCGAAGCGCGGTGCCGCTGGATCTCCTGCCCGATCCGCATCTTGTGGAGGATTCCCTCTACGACGCCTTGGACAAGCTCGGCAACCGCCCGCGACGCGCCCTGCAGCGTCTGCGCGCCGTGGTGCTCGGGCCTGCGCAGACGCGTCTGCTTCGTCTCGGGGCCGGCAGTGCCGGCCTGAACATCGAGCGGCGCAGCTTCCTCGACGATGGCCGCATCGTCGAATTCACCTGCTCCTGGTATCGCGGCGACATCTACGACTTCGTCGCCGAACTGCAGAGCGACTGACGAGCCTCATCATCATGACGATCCAGCCGCAAGACACCCTGATGTTCCGCGAAGCGCACGAGACCGCCGCGGTCGTGGAACGGCAGTTGGCCGACAACGAGGCCGTGGTCAGCGCGCTGGCCGAGCGTCTGCGCGCCAACCCGCCGCGCATGATCATCACCTGCGCGCGCGGCAGTTCCGATCACGCCGCGATGTACGCGAAGTATGTTTTCGAGACCCAGCTCGGCGTGGTGACGGCGTCGGCATCACCGTCGGTGACGTCGATCTATCACGCGCAGCAGCGTCTCGATGGCGCGCTGTATATCGCCGTATCGCAGTCGGGCAAGAGTCCCGATCTGGTGCGCAACGCGGAGGCCGCCAAGAAGGCGGGTGCGTATGTCGTCGCGCTGGTCAACGTCGTCGACTCGCCGCTGGCTGCGATCGCGGATGTCGTGGTGCCGCTGCATGCCGGTCCTGAGAAAAGCGTGGCTGCGACGAAGAGCTACCTCGGTGCGCTTGCCGCTATCCTGCATATCGCTGCGCGCTGGAGCGGCAGCGCCGAGATCGGCGACGCTCTCGCTGCGTTGCCTGCGCAGTTGCGCGGCGGGTGGGACGCCGACTGGAGCGCGCTCACCGATGGTCTCGTCGATGCACATAACCTTTTCGTCGTCGGTCGTGGCTTTGGCTTCGCCGGCGCGCTCGAAGCCGCACTCAAGTTCAAGGAAACCTGCGGCCTGCATGCCGAGGCTTTCAGTTCTGCGGAAGTGAAGCACGGCCCGATGGCGCTGGTCGGTCCCGACTTCCCGGTGCTGTTCTTTGCGCAGAACGACGACACGCTCCCGGGTGTGCTCGACGTCGCTGCCGAATTCCGCAAGCGCGGCGCGAAGGTGTGGATCGCCGCCCCGGGTGCCAGCGGTGAAGGCGTGTTGCCTCTCGTCGCCACCGCGCCGATCAGCGCACCGCTCGTCACGGTGCAGAGCTTCTATCGCGCCACCGCCGCGCTGGCATTGAAGCGCGGCTTCAATCCCGACGTTCCGCCGCACCTGAACAAGGTGACGGAAACGGTGTGACGCCGCATTCCAAGGACATTCCATGACCATCGCCCTCGTCAACGGCCGCGTACTTACCGACAACGGATTCCAGGGCGGCTTTGCCGTGCTGGTCGATGGCGGCACGATCACCGGCCTCGCCCTGCCTTCCGATCCGCGTGTACGCGCTGCCGAGCGTCACGACCTCGGTGGGCAAACGTTGCTCCCGGGCTTCATCGATTGCCAGGTCAACGGCGGTGGCGGCGTGTTGTTCAACGATGCGCCCACCGTCGAAGTGATCCGCACCATCGGCGAAGCGCATGCGCGCTTCGGTACCACTGGCTTCCTGCCCACGCTGATCAGCGACGATCCCGACGTGATGGCGAAGGCCATCGATGCCGTGAACGCGGCGGTGGAGCAGGGCGTGCCGGGCGTTCTCGGCATTCATCTCGAAGGCCCGTTCATCGCACCGGAGCGCAAGGGCGTGCACGATGCGGCCAAGTTCCGCGTCGCGGGTGCGGACGACGTCGCCATGATCGCGCGCCGCCACGGCGGCGTGACCTTGCTCACGCTGGCGCCGGAACGCGCCTCGGACGACGTCCTCGCGCAGCTCGTCGCCAATGGCGTAATCGTGGCGGCAGGACATACCGCTGCCGATTACGACACCACGCGTCATGCGCTCGGCAGCGGCGTCCGTGGCTTCACTCATCTGTTCAACGCCATGACACCCTTCACCAGCCGCGAACCCGGCGTGGTCGGTGCGGCGCTCGAAGATGCGGCGAGTTGGTGCGGTCTGATCGTGGATGGTCACCACGTGCATCCCGCCTCACTGCGTGTGGCGATCGCGGCGAAGGCACGCGAGAAGATGATGCTGGTCACCGACGCCATGCCGCCGGTCGGTTCCGACAATCCGAACTTCGTGTTGAAGGGCGAGACGATCACGGTACGCGATGGCGTCTGCCAGACGGCTGACGGTACGCTCGCCGGTTCGGCGCTCGACATGGCGACCGCCGTGCGCAACACGGTGCAGATGGTCGGCGTGTCGTATGACGAAGCCGCTCGCATGGCTTCCACCTATCCTGCCGCGTTCCTCGGCCTGGGCAGCACCCACGGCCACGTCGCCGCCGGCTACCGCGCCGATTTCGTGGTGATGGACGACGCTTACCAGGTCACCGAAACCTGGATCGGCGGCACGAAGGTCTTCGGCTAAACCACACGGAAGCTGCCCCGGCGGCGATGAAGCTCGCCGGTGGGAGCCAGCCTGCTGGCGATAGCAACTTGCCTCGCCGCCACACCGCTTCGTTGGCTTTTCGCCGCCAGGGTGGCTCCCACAAAAAAAGGCCGGCGCTCCGCGCCGGCCTTGATAGGGAGATCGCCGGTGGGAGCCAGCCTGCTGGCGATGGCAACTTGCCTCGCTGCCACACCGCTTCGTTGGCTTATCGCCACCAGGGTGGCTCCCACCTGTGCTGTTTTGTGTCCTTCGTCTTAGAGCGAGAAGTCGTAACGCACGCCAAGCCGCAGGTAGCGCGGGTTCTGGAACGCGATCGGACGGCGGTAGTCGTCGCTGACCACCGGCACACCGTTCTGCACCGTACCGGTCTCGCCCACGTCGATCTGACCGACGGGACGCTGGCTGCCGACGACGTTGAACACCGTGGCAGAGAACGCCAGTGGCTGGTTCTGGCCTGCCCACATCGGGCGGTACTCGGCGTTGAGATCGAGGTTCCATGTGTACGGCAAGCGGCCCTTCGACCCGCGCGGCGACGGCTGGAAACCGCACTCGAAGTACGAGGCGCCGTATTGGATCGCATCGACCGGATCTAGGCCGATGCAGTTCTTCGGACGCCCCGTCGCAACGGCCAGGTTGCCGCCGAACAACCATTCCTGCGTGGCCTGCCAGTAACCGTACGCCTTCAACTGGTGCGTGCGGTCGTTCGGCAGCGGACCGTTCGCGTACTGCATGATTTCCGGCGCGTCCCAGTCCTGCGTCACCGACGGATCGAGCTGGCCGATGTCCGACTTCAACTGGCCTTCCGAGTTGCCGTAGCTGCGCGAGAAGGTGTAGTCGATGCGGCCGTACCAATCGTCCGCGAAGTGATGTTCCAGATAGAGATCGAGCGAGTAATAGCTGCGCTTCAGATCCGGGAACGGCACATTGCCCGGCGGCGGGGAAGTGAAGTCGTCCTTGGTCAGCTTGAACGGCACGTACTGGCCGCCGCCCACGTCCACGAGGAAGGTGTTCGACTTGCCCGGATTGAACAGATAGCAGCCGGGCAGCGACGCGTTGCTGATGTCGATGCCGTTGCGCGCGGCATACGACTCGAACGGGCGCGAATCGCAGAAGTCGTCGATCGAGCTCTTCAGCTTGCGGTACGTAGCCTTCGCACCGAAGCTCCAGTTCTCGTTGATGGCCTTGTCGAAGCCGAGGATGTATTCGTCCTGGTAATACGCGTCGATGCCCTTCGCGGCCACGGTCTTCGGATCGGGCGTCGTGCCGTCCTCGCCGTTGAGGTACGCGCGGCTGCCGAGCTGGGTCAGGCCGGTCGGCTCGCCGTTGGCAGCCACGCCGCTATAGGTGTAGTACTCGCTGTAGTACGTGGATGCCGACGCGCCGCGGATCGCGACGTTGGACGGAATGGCGAGGTGATAGCGGCCGGCGTTCGCGTAGATCTTGAACGTGGAGTCGCCGAACACGTCCCAGGTCGCACCGAGGCGTGGCGCAAGCTGATGACGCTGCTTCACATAGGTCTCGCCGTCGCCATTCAAGTTCTTGAACTGCTCGTTGCGCAGGCCGAGGTACACCATCCAGCGATCGGTGACCTGCCAGTGGTCTTCGATGTACTGCGCTTCCTGTTCGGTCTTCACGCTTGCGCCGGTTTCGAAGAGACGCTTTTCCGCGACGTACGTGGTACCGGGCGGCGGCACGATGTCGGGACGGCCCGTGACTGTGCCCGCATTGCGATAGACCCAGCGGTAGCCGCCTTCGTAGATGTTGCCGGAGGTCGATTCGAGCGTCTGGTTGTCCACACCGACGCGCAGATCGTGATCGCCCGCGCGGTATTCCACGTCGAGACGCCAGCCGTGCGTCTTGTCCTTGGCACCGGCATTCAGCACCGTGCCGTTGACGAGGCCGCAGCCGGTAATCGGATTGGCGATGCCGCGACGGTTGTCCGTGATCCACGGGCAGTTCGACGAACCGGCGTAGCCAAGATCGCGCTCGTGCTTCGTGGTGGTGTGACCGTACAGCGCGTTGATGGTCAGGTCGTCGGTGATGTAGCCCGTGTACTTGCCGATGTAGACGTCACCGCCCGGTGCCGAGCCCGCGCCCGCATCGAAGTTCTTGAGATTGTCGGTGCCGAGATACGCACCGCGGCTGCGCGTGTCGTAGTCGTACGCGTAGACGCTGCGTTCGGTGTTGGTCTTGTCGCCGATGCCGGTGACTTCGAGCAGATGGTTGTCGGTGATGTTCCAGTCGATCTTGCCCATCCACTTCGTGGCCTTCTGCGTCTGGTTCGTACGCTGCGGGGCCAGAATGCTGCTGGTGGACTTGGTATCGGTGCGGGTGAAGTCGCCCGCAGCGAACAGGAACAGCTTGTCCTTGATCAGCGGACCGCTGATGTAGGCGGTGTACTGGGTGTCGCTGCGCTCGTTGTCGCCGCGGTTCTGGTACAGCTGGCCGTTGGTGCGATAGATATTGCGTGGCGACTGGCGTGCGCCGTTCGGCTGGATGTACATGCCGACGCCGCCCTTCCAGGTGTTGCCGCCGCGCTTGGTCACGATGTTGATCACGCCGCCAGTCGAGCGACCGTATTCCGCACCGTAACCACCGGTGAAGATCTGTTGCTGGTCGATCGCGTCGTAGGGCAGGCTGGTGAAGCCCAGGCCGGTGAGCGCGTTGGTCACCGCATAGCCGTTGATGTAGTACTGGTTCTCGGACGCCGACGAACCGCCGAACGAGGCGACGTTACCGTAGCGGCTGTCGCCGGAAATGACGCCCGGCGCGAGCAGCGCGGCCGCTGTCACGTCGCGTGCGAGAGGCAGCTTCTGCAACTGTTCCGAGGTAAGTACGGTGCGCGAGTCGACCTGGGACACGTCGATCGCGGGGAGGACGTTGCCGGTGACCTGCACGCCTTCCAGGTTCTGCGCGGAAGTTGCAGAAGCAGTCGCTGCGCCGCCGAAGGACACGTCCACGCCGCCGCCGAGGTTCACCTGCACGTTGTCGCGGCTTTCCGCGACCTGACCGCCGCGCTGGACCGATACCTTGTAGCGGCCGACCGGCAGCGAGCTGGCGCGGTAGCGCCCATCGGCATCCACGCCGACGTCGCGGGTCAGACCCGTATCCAGGTTTTCGAGATGGACGACGGCGCCGTCCGGCTGCGCGACGCGGCCGAACACGACACCGGAAGCATTGGACTGGGCGAGCACGGCGCCACTGGCGAAGCAGAAGGCGAGGGCGGTGCACAAGGCGGTGCGCCGAATGGCGCCATTGCGAACGTTGGAGGCCTGCATGTGTTTGTCTCCCCGAGGAAAAGCAAGAAAGCCGGCTGCGAAGGTGCGAGCCGAGCTCCGGCGGTATTGCTGTCTCATCGCCCCGCTCCACCGGTCCCCCCGGACGCGGCTTCGTAGGCCATGCCTCCCGTTGCGCCATACCGCGCGCCCGACAGCAATTCCTTTCGCTTGTAATCGAATTATTTTGCGATGGTCAACCCTGTGTTAAGCAAAAATTAAATTTGTCGTGACAAACAAGCACTTGCCGGCTACCATCCGCCCCGTTCGGGTGTCCGCGCCGACGGTGGTTGGCGTGGATTAAACGGGAAGCCGGTGCGTTCTTTCGTAGGACAAGGCCGGCACTGCCCCCGCAACGGTATGCGTCCAGGCGGGCATTGCCCGTTCGCGGACTCGGTAAGACGCCACTGCGCGAGCGGGAAGGCACCGGGTCCGGCCATCGTCGATGGCTGACGCGAGTCCGGAGACCGGCCCGATGTCGACCCGCCACCCCGGCGGGCGTCCCTGTTTCGATCGATTCGCGGAGGGCGGATCCGGACAGCCGCCGGGTTCCCTCCCGTTTGCCGTTCGTCGCACGTCCTCCGATTGCCTGCATGAGCCGCTTTGCGGCGAAAGGAAGACGTTCCATGAAGAAGACCCTGCTCGCGGCGGCGCTTTTGTCCACGATGACGATGGCCCATGCCGCCGACGCGCCCGACCGGCTCGATCCGGTGGTGGTGACCGCCAACCGTGCACCCACGCCGCTGGACGAGGTGCTGGCACCGGTCACCCTCATCACCCGCGAGGACATCGAGCGGCTGCAGCCGGTGAGCGTGCAGGATCTTCTCGTTGGCCTGCCCGGCGTGGCGATCGCGAACACCGGCGGCATCGGCCAGCAGACCTCGTTGTTCATGCGCGGCACCAATTCGTCGCACACGCTGGTGCTGGTGGACGGCGTGCGCGTCGGCACGGTGGGTGCCGGTCTGCCAGCCTATGAGCAGCTTCCCGTGGAGCAGATCGACCACATCGAGATCGTGCGCGGTCCGCGTTCGACACTGTATGGATCTGACGCCATTGGCGGCGTTATCCAGATCTTCACCCGCCACGGCCAGACCGGTGAGGCGCCGACCCCGACGCTGTCCGTCACGGGCGGTAGCCACGGCTATACCGCGGGGCAGGCCGGCATTTCCGGTGGCGGCCAGCACGGCTGGTACAACGCCAGCCTTGGCGGGCAATACACGGCCGGGATCAACGCTTGCCGCGTCGGCGCCGCGGAGGCCATGGCGGGCTGCTTCACCGACGAGCCGGATCACGATGCCTCGCGCATGTATAACGGCGCCTTGTCGGGCGGCTATCGCTGGGACGATGGCACCGAGCTCACCGGTAGCTGGCTGCGCAGCAAGGGCGACATCGAGTACGACGGCGACTTCCAGAACTTCACGCGCCGCTCCCAGCAGGTGGCCGGTGGGAAGCTGGCTTTCGACGTGATGCCGGCGTGGCGCATGTCGCTCGCGCTCGGCCAGAACCAGGACCGCGCCGACAATTACCTCAATGGCGCCGACAAGACGCTCGACTTCGTGAACTACGGCGTGGACAAGGCGCGGGTGGGCTATCTCTACTCCAAGCGCAATCAGGCGTCCTGGCAGAACGACGTGACCCTCGCCGCAGGCCAGACCCTGACGGCCGGTGTCGACTACCAGCAGGAAACGTTGAAGAGCGATACCGACTACCTGGCCGACTCGCGCAACAACACAGGCATCTTCGCCCTGTACCAGGGTCTGTTTGGCGCCCACGAACTCCAGCTTTCGGTCCGTCACGACCACAACACCCAGTTCGGCAACCACACCACCGGTTCGGCGGCCTATGGTTTCCGCTTCGACAACGGCATGAAGCTCACGGCGTCCTATGGCACCGCCTTCCACGCGCCAACCTTTAATGACGAGTTCTATCCGTACGGCGCGCCCGTCAATCTGAATCCGGAAACCTCGCGTACTGCCGAGATCGGGCTGTCTGCGCGTCCCGGGATCTGGAACTGGGCGGTGAACGCCTACCAGGCCACCGTGAACGACCTCATCGGCTTCGATGCCAACTTCCTGCCGATCAACGTGAGCAAGGCACGCATCCGTGGCATCGAGGGGCAGGTGGGTGCGGACGTCGATGGCTGGCATGTGCGCGGCTACGTCACGCTCCAACAGCCGAAGAACCGCGACGGCGGAAGCCAGGACGGCAACCTGCTCGCGCGTCGCCCGGAACGCACCGCCCGCGTGGACCTGGACAAGGACCTGGGCGCATTCACGCTGGGCGGCTCGCTCAACGCGGCCGGCCACAGCTTCGACGACGCCGCCAACACGCGCCGGCTGGGCGGTTACGCCACCGCCGACCTCCGCGCGACATGGCACGTCGATGCCGACTGGAGCGTGCAGGGCCGCGTCGCCAACCTCGCCGACAAGCGCTACGAGACGGCGGCCTATTACAACCAGCTGGGTCGCACCTACTATCTGACCCTGCGCTACGCGCCCGCACACTGAAACCGGGAACCCCTGTCTTCCGGCAGGGGCCCCACTAAAGGCACACGCGACGAAACGCGCGGGACGTCATAAAGTCCGCGGGCGCGGGGTACCTTCCCGCGAACACAGGACGTGCCGTGAACTTTTTTGCTCCCTTCATCCGCCGGCCCATCGGTACCTCGCTGCTTGCCGCGGGGCTGACCCTGGCCGGTGCCATCGCCTATATGTTGCTGGGCGTTGCCGCGTTGCCTTCGATCGAGGTGCCGGCGGTGTTTGTCCAGACGCAGATGCCTGGCGCCAGCGCGCAGACGATGGCGTCCACCGTGATCGCGCCCCTTGAGCGACACCTGGGGCAGATCCCGGGCGTGGACCAGATGTACTCGAACAGTACGGAAGGCGCAGGGTTCGTACGTATCCGCTTCGATATGAACCGCTCGACGGACGCTGCCGCGCGCGACGTGCAGGCCGCCATCAACGCCGCCGCCGCGGATTTGCCGGCCGGCATGCCGTCGCCGCCGCAGTACTTCAAGTTCGATACGGGCCAGATCCCCGTCCTGCTCGTCGCGCTTACCTCGAAAACGATGCCACCCGACAAGCTCTACGACGTGGTCGACACGCTGATCCGGCCGGCGGTCGCGCAGATCGACGGCGTATCGCGCGTGCAGATCTTCGGCGGTACGCCGCACGCGGTCCGTATCGAGTTGGATACCAACGCCCTTTCGTCGAAGGGGCTCACCGCAAACGACGTGTCGAATGCACTGCAGGCCGCCAATGTGAACTCGCCGCAGGGTGTGCTCTCCGACGGCGACTCACAGATGACGGTGATCGCCAACGACGGCCTGCGCAGCCCCGAGGACTTCGGCAAGATCCTCATCGCCGTACGCAACAACGTCCCGGTGCGGCTCTCCGACATCGCCAAGGTGTACAGCGGCCAGCAGGACCAATACCAGAAGGCGTGGTTCCAGGGCGAGCGCTCGGTCACCATGCAGATCAGCAAGCGGCCGGAAGCCAACTCGATTGCCACGGCGGAAGCCATCCGCCAGGCGTTGCCGCGGTTCCGCTCGCTGCTGCCCGCCGATGCGGAAGTCACGCCCATCTTCGATCTCACCCAGACCACGCAGTCGGCACTGCACGAGGTCAAAGTGGCCTTGATGATCAGTATCGTCATGGTCGTGCTGGTGATGCTGGTGTTTCTGCGCCGGATGGGGCCGACAATGATCGCCACGCTCAGCGTGCCGTTGTCGCTCGCGGGCGCGTTCGTGGTGATGTGGTCGCTGGGGTACACGCTGAACACGCTGTCGCTCATGGCGCTGGTGCTGTGCATCGGCTTCGTCGTGGACGACGCCATCGTGGTCATCGAGAACATCGTTCGCCACATGGAAAATGGCGCGAAGCCTATGGAGGCCGCGCTGGAAGGTGTGCGCGAGATCGGCTTCACGGTGATCTCCATCACGCTGTCGCTCGTGGCCGTATTCGCGCCGTTGCTGTTCGGCAACAACATGATCACCAAGCTGCTGCGCGAGTTCTCCGTAACGCTTGCCGCGGCGGTGCTTATTTCCGCGGTGGTGTCGCTGACGCTGACTCCCGCGTTGTGCGCGCATTACCTGAAACACGACGCACCGGACCGCAAGCCCTCGCGCTGGGAGCTGGCGCTGGAACGTTTCGACCGCGGCTTTCTTCGCCTGTACCAGCGCGGGCTCGACTGGGCGATGCGGCATCGCCGCCTGATGCGCTGGCAGCCGTTGATTCTGCTCGTGGCGACCGTGGTGCTCGCCATCGCCGTGGTGAAGACGGCCGGCGGCAACTTCATGCCCGACGAAGACACGGGCATGCTGCAGTTGCAGGTCAGCGCGGATGCGAACATCTCTCCCGATGAGATGACCCGGCGCCTGCTCCAGGTGGCCGAGGTCCTGCAGAAGGACAGCACGGTTGCCGATGTGTCCACCATTCTCGGCGGTGACAACGGCGGCGCCGTGGGCAATCAGGGCCTGATGTTCGTGGACCTGAAACCCAAGGGCAGCGGTCCCGGCGAACGCCGGGAATCGCTGAAGGAGATCATGGATCGGCTCGGCAAGGAGTACGAGAAGATCTCCAACGTGCAGGTCTTCATGAACCCCGTGCAGTTCCTCGGCGGCGGAGGCGGCAACAGCAACCGCGGGCAGTACTCGTTCCAGTTGATCAGCACCAGTGGCGAAGATCTCCAACCATGGACGCTGAAACTCGTACGTCAGATGCGCAAGATGAAGGAGTTCCGTGACGTCGGCAGCGACTTCGACATCGTTGGCAAGCAACAGATGGTGAAGGTAGACCGCGACGCCGCGGGTCGTCTCCAAATCGGCATGGGCATGATCGATTCCGCGTTGTTCAACGCCTTCGGCCAACGCCAGGTGTCGATCATCTATTCCGATATCAACCAGTACTGGGTGGTGCTGACCGCTGCCGCGGCGCAGACCCTCAGCCCTGATGCCTTGCTCAACACCTACGTAAAGAACGAGGTGGGCAAGATGATTCCGCTGTCCGCGGTGGCGAAGATCGCACCCGTGGCGGTACCCAGCGCAGTCACGCACCAGAACCAGTTGGAGTCGGCAGACATCACGTACAACCTCGCGCCGAAGATCACGGCGGACAAGGGCAATACGCTGGTAGAGCAGGCGGTGCGCGCCATCAACCTGCCCGAAGGTATCCGGATGGATTTCACAGGCGCCAACCAGCGCCTGCGCGATGCGCAATCCAACGGCATGGTGCTGCTGATCGGTGCGATTCTCGCGGTGTACATCGTGCTCGGCATTCTCTACGAGAGCCTCGGTCACCCGCTGACGATCATCTCCACGCTGCCGGCGGCGGGCGCGGGCGCGTTCCTGGCGATGCTCATCACGCAGACGCAGCTCACGCTAATGGCGATCATCGCTGTGTTGCTGTTGATCGGCATCGTGAAGAAGAACGCGATCCTCATGGTCGATTTCGCCCTGGTGGCGCAGCGGGAGCAGGGCATGTCGCCGGTGGAGGCGATTCGCCAGGCCGCGCTGGTGCGCTTCCGCCCGATCACGATGACGACGCTCGTGGCGATGGGTGCGGCGTTGCCGCTCGCCATCGGCTTCGGCGTCGGTTCGGAAATGCGTCGCCCGCTCGGTATCGCCATCGTCGGCGGGTTGCTGGTGTCGCAGTTGCTCACGCTGCTGAGCACGCCGGCCATCTATCTGTGGAATCACGACCGCAAGGAACGCAAATACCGCCGCAAGCTCAAGCGCCGGTACAAGCGCTGGTTGAAGATTCGCAAGGCGCGCGAGAAAGCGCGGGCTGGATCGCTCACGCCCCGCCACGCGTGATGTTTCGCTAGGCGGCTTTCGTCGGTATCTCGATGCCGGCCGCCTGCGCCGGCAAGGCCTCCGAGATCCAATCCAGGAACGCGCGCAGTCGCGCGTTGTTCCGCCGCTCCGGTGGGTAGACCAGAAACACCGGAAGCGGCGGCGGCTGCATATCGGGCAGCAGCGAGACAAGTTGGCCGCTTTTCACGTAAGGGTCGGTGCTGAAGGCCAGCGTCTGCGCCAGGCCCAGGCCAGCCAGTACGGAAGCGGTGTGAGCGTTGCTCTCGTTCACCTGGACGGCGGCTGGCGCGTCGATCGACACGTCCTGGTCATCGACACGAAAGCGCAGCGGCAACGCACGACCGGTTCGTGCAGAGAAGTAACCGATCACGTCGTGCCCGTCGCGCAGGATATCGTCCGGCGTTGTGGGCGCGCCGCGTTGCGCGAGATACGCGGGCGATGCGGTAAACGCCCAGCGCAGCGAGGCGATCTGCCGCGTGACCAGGCTGGGGTCGTCGCCCGTGCTGCGGATGGCGCAGTCGATGCCCTCGCTTACGAGGTCCACGGTGCGATCGGTAACGCCCAACTGCACCCGGATCCCGGGATAGCGCGCGCGGAACTCGGGCAGCACCGGCAGGATGAGCCCTGCGGCGACGGAACCGCCGGTATCCACGCGCAGATTGCCGGTGGGCAAACCCCGCCCGGCGTTCAGCGCGGTCTCGAAATCATCCAGGTCGGCCAGCCAGCGTCGCGTGTGCTCGTAGTACGCAGCGCCTTCGGCCGTCACCGTCACGCGCCGGGTGGTGCGGTCCAGCAGGCGCACGCCCAGATCACGTTCGAGGCCCTGGATCAACTTGGTGACCGTCGACTTGGGCATTTGCAGCGCGTCAGCGGCCCTTCCGAAGCCGCCGGTTTCCACCAGGCGGTCGAAAACCCGGATGGCGAGGAGGCGATCCATGATTGTTTCTTCCTATGAATGAAGAAATCGAAAGCAGATTATTTATCCACCAGTCGCGAATAACTAGAGTGGCGTCCATCGGCCGCGCCGCGGCCTCCCCGGAGATTCCCATGACTTCCCTCGACACCAGCAAGATCCATGCGACCCGCCACGCCGGCAAGATCGCCCTTGTGACCGGCGGCAGTTCGGGCCTTGGCCTCGCCACCGCCGAACGCCTGATGCGCGAAGGCGCTACCGTGTACATCACCGGCCGCCGCCAGGCCGAGCTGGACGCTGTGGCCGCGCGCCTGGGTGTGACCGCGATCCAGGGCGACATTGCCAACATGCAGGATCTCGATCGCATCTTCGCCACCATCCGCGAAAAGAGTGGTCGCCTGGACATCCTCTTCGCCAATGCGGGCGGCGGCGAGTTCGCGCCGCTCGGCCAGATCACCGAAGCGCAGTTCGACAAGTACTTCGACATCAACGTCAAAGGCACGCTGTTCACGGTGCAGAAGGCGATCGAATTGATGGGCCCGGGTTCGGCGATCGTGCTGAACGGCTCCATGGTGTCGATCAAGGGTGCGCCCGCCTTTGGCGTCTATGCGGCGACGAAAGCCGCGGTGCGCTCCTTCGCTCGCACCTGGTCCAACGACCTCAAGGGACGCAACATCCGCGTCAACGTGGTCGCGCCGGGCACGGTGGTCACCCCAGGTTACAAGAGCGAGCTGGGCATGAGCGACCAGCAGATCGCCGAGTACTCGGACTATGTGGCGAGCGTGACGCCGCTGGGCCGCACCGGCGAGCCGGACGAAGTCGCGAAGGCGGTGTCGTTCCTGGCCTCCGACGACGCCAGCTACATCACCGGCGTAGAGCTCTTCGTGGACGGCGGTCAGGCGCAGATCTGATGGCGCACTCGGGGCGTCGCTTACGCGACGCCCCAGGCGAAGCAGTCCATCGACAGCACGCCGTAGGTAATACCGCCGTCGATCGCCATGGGCACGTCGCCCATCCCGGCGCCGGCGGCTACCAGCAACGGCAGGAAGTGTTCCTCGGTCGGATGGGCGCGCAAGGCGCTCGGGGCGTTGGTTCGATAATCCAGCAGCGCATCCACATCGCCCGCCATTACGGCCTTGCGTACCCAGCCAGCGAATTCACGGGCATAAGCTGCTACGTCACCATCGCGCCGCACCTCGTGCAGGTTGTGCGTGAGGCTACCCGAGCCCATAACGACGATGCCGCGCTCGCGCAACCCAGCCAGCACACGCCCCAGGCGCAACGCACCGCGCGTGTCGAGGTTGTGCGGCATGGACACCTGGATGACCGGCGTATCGGCATCCGGCCGCAGGTAACGTAGCGGCACCCACGCGCCATGGTCGAGACCGCGCTCGGTATCCACCATCGCGACGAAACCGCCATCGATCAGCAGCGCCGCCACTTCCGAGGCAAGACTCGCAGAACCGGGCGCGGGGTAGGTGAGGCTGTACAGCGGCGGGGGAAACCCACCGAAGTCATGCATCGTCGACGGCCACGCCGCGCCGGTCACACGAATGCCGCAGGTCTGCCAATGCGGCGAAACCACCACGATGGCCGTGGCACTCGCCAATCGCTCGCCAAGCTCGGTCAAGCGTGAGCCGAGCAGGCCCGGCTCAAGGGCGAAGGTGGGGGCTCCGTGAGAAACGAAGATCGCGGGGGCGCGGAACATGGCATCACCGGGTGGGGAACGTGGCACGTGCCACTACGGCGAATGTAGGCGCCTCAGGCGGTGCGTTAAATCGTCGTACGGCGAACGCATTGGCGCTGGTGGTGAACGACGGGGCATCGGGCCCGCTTTCGCCTCCCCATCGATTGCGAAACATCGTGCGTACTTTTCAGAATAATCCCGTATCTACCCGCGACATCGACCTCTACCTTGGCCCGCTCATCGACTGCCGGCCAGGAAGGACATCATGTCGCACCATCGTCTGCCACGTTCGCGGCACCGCGCGCTCACCCTCGCGGTCAGCCTAGCGTTGATTACCGGTAGCGCCTGGGGCCAAGAGCCGGAGCCGTTGCTGTTCCCTGCCTTTGTCGATGGACACCTTGTGCCCACGCCCGATGGGCCGGAACACCATGAAGGCGACCAGCTCGCAGCCGACGCACACGTCGCGGCAGAGCAGTGGTGTGCCAGGCAACCGTCGCTTTCTCGCTGTGACTACGTCACCCATGCAATGCGTGAGATTCCGGGCAAGGCCGAGCGGAACAGCGCCTATTCGGTCCTGGATATAACGCTACTTACGGAGGATTTCACGGGCTCTCGCGTCCGGACCATTAACGGCGATATCGTGATCGTCCGCAGTTGCCCGGTGGAGGCCACGCTCGTCAGCGATATCGGCGTCTATTACAGCAACCGCGATCGCTACTCCGGCGGAAATCCCGTGGCCTGCGTCTCGCCCGACGCGTTGCCCAAACCAGATAGCCTGGGCATTCCCGAAGAAAGCGGCGCCAACCAGTGCCCAATCGGTAACAGCCCGGTCGTCGGTAATCCGATCAATCCGCTCACTATGAGCAAGATCGAACAGGTGGTGGACTACCAGGGACCGGAAGCATCGGGTCTGGTGTTTGCTCGTACTTATCACAGTGGCGCCTTCCCCCTCGGGTGGACGTCCCCTATGGTTGGCGCGCGCTATCCCGCAGGCGCACGCATCGGTGCTCGCTGGCGGCATAGCTTCGATCGTGCGTTCGTGCGGCGCCCTTACTACGACACGAGTGGCCTTGCCTATGGAACGGCGTTGTACCTGCTGCGGGAGGATGGCCGTGAAACGCGTTTCGTTAAACAGGGCGATGGATTCGTGCCGACGGAAGGCGAGCGAGGCAAGCTGCGTGAACATCCCGAAGGGGGCTGGGTCTACACTTGGCCCGACCTGACCGAGGAGCGTTATGACGACCGCGGTCGCTTGCGTTCGCGTACCGATGCGAACGGCAACGTGCTGACGCTGCGCTACGACGACATCACCGTCGGCATCGGTCTGAAGGCAACGGTGCTCGTCAGTGTCACGGATCGGCAGGGGCGTGAGCTTCGCCTGAGCTACGATCGCCTGGGTCGCGTCGAAACGGTCGATACCCCCGACGGACGACTCAACTACAGCTACAGCGGCGACATACTTGAAGGCCTCGACGCCGACCTAGTGAAAGTCGGTTATCCCGATGGACACGACGTGCAGTACCGCTACGACGAACCGGGCCTGGGTGGAAAGCCGAATCACAAGCTCACGGGCATCATCGGTAAGGATGGACGGCGCTTTGCCACATTCCGGTACGACAGCCAGAACCGAGCCGTCGGCTCAGCACATGGCGACGATACGGAACGCACCGACCTGGACCCTGGCGCTGATCGTATCCGCATCATTCGCCCGGGCCAGCCTTACGCGTACCTGTTCCCAACCTACATCAACGGCACCATACGTCTCGGAAAGCGCCAAGAGGACGTACGCAATGAGACCGTGACGCGCAACTTCGATTATCTGGGTGGCGGCCTCGTCACCCTTCAGACTGACTACAGCGGTATACCCACCACTTACCAATACGACCGCAAGCGTCATTTGGAAATCGAGCGTACCGAAGCGGAAGGTACGCCCGTGCAGCGCACGATCGCCACGCGCTGGCATGCCCTCTTCGACAAGCCGACGCGCATCGACAACGGCAGCCAGTGGACCACCTTCGAGTACGACGACAAGGGCAACCTCATCGAGGAACGGCAAGGCGGCGCGGCCGATGCGGGTCAGGCCGGCAGCGAGCCATGGCCCGAGGAGCGCATTACTCGATTCGGTTACGACGCGGCCGGGCGACTCCTGACTATTGATGGTCCTCTCGCCGGTGAGGCAGACATTACACGGTATGCCTATCGCATGACCGACGATGCTGGCTGCGCCACGGGTGCCTCGTGTGCCTGGCGAGAAGGCGACCTGCATACGATCACCGATCCGCTCGGTCATGTCCAAACCGTGCTGGCCTACGATGCCGCTGGCCGGGTACTTGCCAGCACCGACACCAATGGTGTCCGTACTGAACGCACCTATGACGCGATGGGTCGCCCGCTCACGGTGACCGTGCGTGCGCGCCGCGATGGTAAGCCCTCGGCGCAGGACATCATCACCCGCACGACGTATACGGCCAACGGTGACGTGCACACGCTCACCGACCCTGACGGCGGCACGCTTACACATCGTTACAACGCGGCGCGTCGATTGATCGGACTGGTCGATACGGTGGGCAGAAAGCGCAACATCGAGCGCGACGCGCAAGGCTGGATTGCTCGCGACGCGTTTCTTCGTGTGGACGGTACCGAAGATCTGGAACGCGAATTCACATACGACAGCCGCGGTATTCCAAAGCGGATTCAATACTCTGGCTACCCGATCGACTACGAAGTCGATGCCAACGGGCGTCTTTTGCAGGCGAATGTCACAGCCAACGGCCCGCTTCTGAGACGGGATGCTCGTGGGCGAGTCGATCGCATTACCCAGGACGCGCAGCCGGAAGCGACGGTCGTGCGGCTCGAATACGACGGCACGGATCAAGTAAAGACGGTGGTGGACCCCAAGGGTCTGTCCACGGGCTATCTGCGTAATGGTCTCGGCGACCTGCTGTGGCAACGCAGCCCCGACACGGGCGACACGGCATTCGAGCATGATGTCGCCGGGCAGCCGGTGCGTGAAACACCAGCCGATGCACGAACCACCGAACGTACGTACGACGTGGCAGGCCGCTTGACCACCGTGACCTACAGCGATGGCGCAAGCGTTACGTATGCCTACGATCAACCCGACACGACATGCGTGACCGATGCAACGTATGCAGTGGGGCGTTTGAGCAAGGCAACAGATCGCGACGGCCACACCAGCTTCTGCTACGACTTTGCAGGACGGGTCGTGCAAAAGACTCAGGTGACCCGCGGGATTCGGCTCGACTTGCGCTATGCCTATACGCCGGCCGGCCGCCTCTCGTCCATGATCTACCCTGACGGGCGTATGGTCAGCTATACACGTGACGCCGCGGGACAAGTGACCGAGGTCAGCACGAAGATGCCGCTTGCCGCTGCGCAGCCCCTACTGAATGACGTGCAGTACGACGCCCTCGGGCAGACGTTGCGCTGGACAGCTGGTGCGCGAACGTTGATGCGCAGCTACGATTCGCTGGGTCTCGTCACCGGCGTGCATGATCTTCATGCGGGCGGGCTCAATCTCACTCTCGGCTACCTGAATAGCGAGATCAACTCCATCACAGTCGGCCTGGTTCCGGGTTTCATGTTCGCCGATGGCGCATCGCGCCTGACGATGGCGAGTTGGCTCGGTCTGCCGGCCGTCATGCATCAGTACAGCTACGACACCACCGGAAATCGCCTGAACTGGAATACGGGCGCGTTTCAGAAGCGTCGCTTCGATTACGCCACGGACAGCCACAGACTAGTAATGGCCGCCGAGGTACCGCGAGAATACGATGCGAAGGGCAACACCACGCGCATCGGCGAGCGTGAGTTCATCTACGACGCCAGCGGGCGCATGAGCCAGGCCAAGGTCAATGGCGTAGTAGAAATGAATTACGTCTACAACCCGTTCGGTCAGCAAATCGCCAAGTACATCGCCGGTCAGACCACTGTTTCACTGCACGACGAAGCGGGCCACTGGCTGGGCGACTACGACGGCGCAGGCCGTCCGATCCGTCAAGTAGCGTGGCTAGGCGACATGCCGATCGTGGCATTCGACGGCGATGCCATCCGCGACATCCAGCCCGATCACCTCGGCACGCCACGTGTGGTTATCGATCGTGCCACCGACAAGCCCATCTGGGCCTGGTCCATCGTCGGCGACGCGTTCGGCAGCGATGCCCCCAACGAAGACCCCGACGGCGACGGCACGCGATACGTCTTCGACATGCGTTTCTCCGGCCAACGCTTCGACGCCGTCACCGGCCTCCACCAGAACGGCTGGCGCGACTACGACCCACTCAGCGGCCGATACGTGCAAAGCGATCCGATTGGTTTGGCGGGCGGCATATCGACGTATGCGTATGTGGGGAGCAATCCGTATTTGCGGGTTGATCCGCGAGGGCTGGATGACTCGCAGTGTATGTTCAATCCATCAGCATGCGGATGGAAAAAGGCGCCCCAGGAATCCAACATAAGCATCGGCGCTGGTGCCTGGGGGAATCTCTTTGCAGGTTACGGAAGTGCTGAAGTCGGTCTCGCAGTGGATAGCACCGGAAATGTTTGTGTTTACTACCAAGTATGCCGTGGTGGAATTGTTGGGTTGCCGGTGCAGGGCGAAGCAGGTATCGCTCTCGGTGCGGGAACGGGTCGAATAGGAGTTGGGACGCAGACGTCTTATGGCACGACGATCATAGGGGGAGCCGGGGTGGCAGGCGGTGGCACGCTTCTTCGCAGTGCAGACGGCTTCTCAGGGTCAAGGAGCATCCTTGCTGTTGGTGGAAGCCCCGAAGGATGCGTGGCGGGCGCGGCGGCGGTTCAATGCACCACCGAGTATTTCAGGTGTCGAAAATGAAGGTGCCGCTCAGTGTGGCTATGTCGTTGATCCTGCCGCTGATCTTGTTGATATTTGTGAGCGCATTCATTCTCTGTCTTGGCGCGGAGTGGACCGAGGGTGTTCTAGCGGCATGTTTCACCCTGCTGGCCTCGATATTCGTTCCCTGCAGCCTCCTGGCAATGACCGGACGAATTCTTGACGATCGAAGGGAATCGTTGGAACAGGTATCGCTCTGCTCAAATGGTTCATTTCCGGAGCCCCTACTACGAGGCATATACAATGGCTGTGCCGGATTGCTCTGCGCCTCCACGGGTGTGCTAATAGTCGCCGCAGTGTTTTATTGGTCAGGTCGCGCGGAGATCTCATTCTTCTCGGTGCGCGGTATCGTGAACGACCCACTTCCCGTGTTGCTTGCCGCATGTATTGCAGGGTTCGCTTTTTCGGTCGTGTTATCTCGGCTCTGGTCGCCAAAAGTAGGACAGCTTGAAAGACTGCCACTCATATGCGCGGCCATTTTCTTGCTGACCGGCATCTTGAGCGCGGTCTTGTCTCTGATGTCCTCGTCAGGAGATCAATGAATGGAGTTCTTTCTCTCTACCCGCATAGCGCTGGCTAACTAGCAATGCGATTGCTCTCGATACTTGACGTTGCCTTGGAGGGTGACGGCTGGAAATTCCATATGCAGTCGCGGGAATTGCTAGTGAGTTCTGCGAGGCGCAACAAAATAGCGAGCAAATACTTTCGTGTTTTCGATAGGACTATGCGGCGCTTAACCGGCCTTGGCTGCTGCGTGCTTATGGCACTGACGATAGGGATCGATGGAGGCAATTCCGGGTTTGAGATAGGAGCTACAGCCCTCTGTCGGGCTTGGGTTCGATAGCTGCGCTGGTTGATGGATAACATGGAAGGAACGCTCGTGAAGCCAAATGTCCATAGGGCAAAACAGCAGGCAAATTGTCTTGTACGCCGCGTCGCCAGGTGGATTGCTGGCTTCGTTGCCCTGATGGTCCTCCTCTTCTGCGTTATCGGTTGGGCCGTTAACCACATGCCCTCTTCCGGAGAGATCAAGCGCTTCGTGGCGGGGCATGACGTTGTCCACGCGAGGGTCGGGCCTATTAAAGCTGACGACGTCGTCATTCACTCGTTGACGGAGTTCTCGACAAGTGGGGAACTTTCCGTGCATGCGGTGGCCGTTGCTACAGGATCGCAAGGGCAGGTTCGCGTCGCTATCGATGGGATCAGATCAGCTTCAGACGACCCTATTCGTATGGCATTGAGAGGGATTCAACCGGTCCATTGCCATTTGGTCTTCGTCTGCTCAGACGTTGAGCGCTGACCTGGGCAACGAGCCGGCTACAGCATCTACTCGTGCGTGGTGCACAAGAACCATGCGTGTGCGTCAAATCAAATGTGAATTTAGCGGATCGTGAGCTTGCGATTCAGAGAATGTTTTGATGCTAGTGCGAAGAAACGCGCCGCCGACCGGCCATTGCAGGATACAAAGTCGGGCCTTGGTGTCTGGGGTTGATCCTTCAAGCCCAAGAGCATCGGTGTTCGACTAGTTGCTTCGCCTGGCGTCGATTTTGGAGGTTACTCAAACTGGCCGTGACTAAAGGTAGTACGCAAAAGTGGTCGACCATCGCCATAACATGGACCGTTCTTGTGTTCGCGGGCATCAAGCTTTCGTTCCACCTTGACCCTCTTCACCACCCATCGAAAGAGGCCTTCTGCAGCGATCCACGTGTCATATCGGTATGGCCGGACGCAAATCCAGATGAACTGAAAACCTTCAAGTGGAAGGAGTACGGTGATCCCGATGAAGCCGGGATCCGCTTATCCGAGTATTGGTTTGAAGCGGATACACCGACGGGAGTACTGCAGGGCATCGTGAGGACAAAGAAAAGAGGTAAGGTGGTCGTTGAAGAGCCTACGGTGAAGAGCATATGGACGTACTGAGCCAGCTACATGACGTCTCCAATGGCGCCCTAGGACGGCATTACAGCGGAGCTCACGTCCATCGGGAAGACCGATGCGGGCTTGGCATGGTGAGGATCGAACTGCCCGCGACATGGGTTCTGGGGTTCTTCGGTAGTTTCTACGCACTATGTATTTACATGTATTTGAGCGATTGGTATCGCTGGCAAGATCAAGTCAAGGAGCAACCTCAGCCCACCATTGCCTCACTAAAACATCCGCTTGCCGAGGTTCCATTTGCCGAGCAAACGACGATAACCAGTGGCTTGGACCGTGACGCCAATGTCTCCGTAAATGGCCATTTCAAGAGCGAAATGGTGCCGCAGCGTATGGTGGACCTATTCAAGTCACAACTCGCCCAGAAGGGTTAGCGGCTGACGCAAGAGACCATCCGCGGCAAGACCCTGCTCAAGTTTTGTAAGGGAGGTGTCGCGGCGAGCATTCAGCCCGAGGCTACAGCAGGTGGATCAATGCATCTCGTGATGCGGTTCTCACACCGCAAGGCGATCATGCGAACCCGGGCAAGTGGCGATCGTGATATTCGTTGGAATCATCATGGCAGCCGCTCTGTTGGTGATCTCGGCCATCAACAAGAAGCGTCACCCATGCGCGCTGTTGGGGCTGTTATTGCTCGTTGCCATCGTCGGAGCGGTCGTCTATTTGACGGGTGACGGGAAAGACCGCTGCCTGGATGCAGGGGGAGCTTGGTCACAGGGGGGCAAATCATGTGCATTCAGATGACTAACGAGATCGAGTTCTATGATCCCAAATCTCAGGCTAGCATCGTTCTACCGGATATTGATCACGTTGTGCGACCAACGAGTTCGGATCGCGTGACTGTTCCTTCGAGGGTTACGCGGCACCGCAGTACGGATGGCGAAGAACTGATTCGGTATGCGCGAATAAGGGCGGAGAGCTGAGCGTGCAAACGTACCTTCTTTACGGCGTCGAAACGTGTTGTGCAAGCCTGGCGGTAGCGACGTGCTGCTTCTCTGCCGAGCGATTGGCGCATGGCGTGCTTTTGGATTGGAAGATGTTGGGCGGTCTCCGCATTCCATCGGCTGTGTCGATTGGCGGTTCGACCGCAGGCGTCTTAATGAGCGTCAACATCGCATGTCTTCTCCTGTCTGTGGCGATCGCAGCCAGGAGTGGTGGGTTACTCAAGGACGTAGGGCTGCTGGTATCCCTGCTTTGCGTTCAAGGAGTCCTTAGTGCCGTCCTAATGGAATGTTTGAGTGGATAAGGCTATGGCGCTAATACGGTGTCTTCCTGCGCAGGTTGCATGCTTCTTTGTCGCGGTGGGACTTCTATCCTTCGACAGAATCATTGTGCTCGCTCTGCGGCCGAATTCTTTGTTGGCTACGCCGAACTCAGGTTATTTTGTCGGCGCATCGGTGGAAAACCTGTGGCTGACGCTGGCCTATGGCTTCGTCGCGACTGTCATCTCGGCCAGTCTTGTGCTGCGAACACGAAAGAGCGGACGATTCTTCGTCAGGTCGCTTGCCGCAACTTTCTCGGTTGCCATATGTGTGTTCGCTTTCGCAATCACGATCGCATTTATGCGTCCCTAAGGCGCCGGCGTGTTCCCGAGATCTATGGCAACACCACACGCATCGGCGTACGCGACTTCGTCTACGACGCCAGGTCCGACGTCGCCCCAGATAACGCGGCGGGGTCGGCCCTAGCGACAGGTTTCTGCAATCTGGGCGTCTCGTTTCAGGTTCTCGAGAACAACCATAAGACGATTGATACGGGATTTTCTTGGTGATTGAGATAGCGAACAAGCTAGGCATAGCTCTCTTCTTGGTTATATTTTCCACCGCGCTTTATATGACAACCGCTGACTGGATTCGTGGGCAAAATATGCGGCGCCCGACAGTGGTCGAGCTAAGGGAAGTGCTCAGAAAATTACCTTTTTCGGAGTCTGCAACGATATCGAAGTCGTTCGACAAGGACGTGTCCGTGGTTGTGAGAGCGAAGTTCGCAATGCCATTGTCTCTGGCTGGGGTTGTCGCAACGTTCAAATCTGAGATGCCGGAATCTGGCTGGCTGTTGACTGACGAGAGAGACCATCCATACGTGTCCCTGACGTACTGCCGTGATGGAGTTGCCGCTGTGATTGAGCCCACTCCTAGTGAGCAAGGTACGACGGCATATATGACTGTCAAGTGGACTTATCAAACGGGTAGTCCGGACTATTGCGCTTGATTTTCCCGGCCGCTGCGTGCATGCAGGCTTCCACGATCAGGGTTGCATTTATGCGCCTTAGGTCGCCGCGGTATTCATGGTCGACATGTGGGGAGCGGGTTCCGCCGTGAGACCTTGGGCATTATTATTTTTGAAGATCACGCTGCTCTTGCTCATCGGGTGTTCGACGCAAGATGACGAAGTTGCGCGAATACCCTCGCCGGATCGCCTATCCGAGGCGGTCGTATTGGAACAGGGCGGCGGTGCCACGACCTCTTTCTTCTACGTCGTATGCCTGGTGGAGAGGAATCATGTGTGCCGACCGTCCGAACGAGTGGCAACGCTGTATGGCGCCGCGCGAAACGCTAGCGCTTACGGTGTGAACGTCCGTTGGCAAGACGGCCAGCATCTAGTGATCGAATACGCCAGCGCTAAAAGGGCAGAGCTGGTCGGGGATGAGCCCAGTCGCGGGCCTAAGGTTGCAGTGCAGTTGAGGCCTGGTGTTGTTGATGTAACTGCGCCGCCTGGTTCGATGATGCGGCAGAGGGCCTCGAAGCTCTCCACCGAGCGGCTCAACCACTGATGGTTGCCCTGGTCACTAGCCGGTAGCCCCGGCGCCCGTTTCATGTCCGAACGCGATCTGCATCATGCTTGGAGTAGCTGCGGCGGTGGACGTCGGCCGCATTGAAGCGATATGCACGGGTATGATCGGCGAACAATGCAGCAGGTGATGCTCCTGCGCCGTAGCATCAACTCAAAGGCGAACCCAGCGAATCATAAGCCTGCGCTACCACCGCATACCGACCATGCAACTCCTCGATCGGCACAGGTCGCGAGAAGAAGTAGCCCTGCATCGCATTGCAACCCTCGGCTAGCAGCCAGTGGCGTTGCCGGTCGGTTTCGACGCCTTCGGCGACGATTTCCAGGCTGAGGCTGCGGGCGAGGAAGATGATGGAGCGGCAGATCGACGCGTCGACTTCGTCTTGCAAAAGGGTGGAGGTGAAGTGGCGGTCGATCTTGATCTTGTCCAGCGGTAGCCGCGAGAGGTAGGTCAGGTTGGAGTAGCCGGTGCCGAAGTCGTCCAGCGCGATGCTGACGCCCATGGCGCGCAGTTCGTGCAACGTGCGGATGGCGCGCTCCGGTTCGTGCATGAACGCGCTTTCGGTGAGTTCGAGTTCCAGTGCCGAGGCGCTGGCGCCGGTTTCCGCGAGCGCCTGACGCACCTCGGCCACGAGATCGGTATGCACCAGTTGCTGCGCCGATACGTTGATCGCGATACGGCAGTGGGGGCCGATGGTTTCGAGAAGCAGGCGCTGGTGGCGGCATGCTTCGCGCAATACCCATTGCCCGACCTGCACGATCGCGCCGGTTTCTTCCAGCAACGGGACGAGACGATCGTTGCGCACGAGGTCGCCAGGTGCCGACGGCCAGCGCAACAAGGCTTCCACACCATTTACTCGCCCGTCGCTGCCCGAGTGCTGGGTCTGCCACGCGAGTGCCAGTTCGTTGTCGAGGTTTGTACCGGCGAGCCGCGTGAGCACGGTCAGTCGCGCCATGGCTGTCGCATGCATTTCCGCGGAGTAGCAGCGCCACGTATGTCGCCCCGAGCGCTTGGCGTCGTACATGGCCGTGTCGGCGTTGCGGATCAACGTATCCGCGTCGGCGCCATCGCGCGTCGCGAAGGCGACGCCGATGCTGCACTTCAAGCGCTGCAGCGTACCGGCTACTTCCAGCGGTTCCTCGATCGCGCGCTGGATGCGCGGCAGGATGTCGATGGCTTTTGCCGGCGAGCCCTCGAAAGGCAGCATGGCGACGAATTCATCGCCGCCAAATCGACCCACTTGTCCGGCACCGCCCAGCGCATCGCCGAGGCGCAGCGTCACGTCACGCAGTACCTGATCGCCCAGTGCATGGCCTAGCGCGTCGTTGATGACCTTGAAATGGTCCAGATCCACGAACAGCACCATCAGCCCCGTGCCGTCGACCGATGCGGCGGCCACCAGTTCGTCGAGCCGTTCGCGGAGGGCGCGGCGGTTCGGCAGTCCGGTCAGTTCGTCGTGGGTGGCTTGATGGTTAAGGCGCTCTTCGTAGCGGCGCTGGTCGGTCACGTCGCGCACGATGACGAGCGTGCCGAGTCCGCGCGGATCGCGGTACTCCGACAATGCCAGCTCGGCCTCGAAGGGCATGCCGCGCTCGGGATTCAGCCACGCCATGAGGCTGGTGCCTTCCGCGGTACCGCGCCGGACGGCGTTCAGCGCATCGGCATCGAGATAGTCCGCGGCGGCGCGGCCCACGAGCGTGGACTGCCCGTCGCCCAGACGTTCCTCTGCGAGCAGGTTGGCGTACTCGATCAGGTCGTTGCGCACGACCACGAGCGGCAAGGGCATCCGCGCCAGCAACTGCCGATAGGCCGCTTCGCTCGCGGCCAGATCGCGGTCGGTGTCCTGCAGACGTTGCCGCGTTTCGTGCAGGGCGGTGATCTCGCTGATGGTCCCCGCGAGGACCGCGTGGCCTTCTTCGTTGGTGATGCGCGACGCGCGCAGGTTGACGCGTACCTCGCGGCCGTCGGGGCGGCAAAGCCGATGTTCGCACTCGTACGGCCCATCGCCGAGTTTGAACAGGTCGAGCCATGCCACGATGGCGGGCTGATCATCCGGATGCACCAGCTTGTAATAGGTGCCGTGGCGTCCGCCCATGCGCTCCGGCGGCAGTCCGGTGATCTCATGGACCTGCCCAGACCAGCCGATGGTGCCGTTGGCGAGGTCGGCCTCCCAAAGGCCGATGTGCCCCGAGCGCTGCACGTCGCCCAGATGCCGCGCGCTGCGCGAAAGGGCGTCCAGGAGCCGGCCCTGACGGCGGTAGGCGCGCTCGAAGACCGCGGCGCATCCGTTGAGCAAGAGCACGAGAGCAAGGGTCGCCAGCATCGACGGCTGCGCCTGACGCAGCCACTCGTCACGGATGCTGGCGCAGTCCAGGCTCACTAGCGCGGCATAAGGGTGGTGATCCGATGCCGCCCACGAATAGAGGCGCTCGTCGTCGTCGTAGCCACCCGTGGTGCCGGCGTCGGGCGGCGGAAGAATCCAGGGCGTAACGATGTCGTCGCGGTTGCTGACGAACAGACGCCCGTCCAGCGAAAACACGCTCATGGCGGCGCTGGCGCCCAGCATGGAGTGCCGCATGCCATCGCGTACGCGCTCCGCGTCCACGAGCGTGCCGAAGGTTGCAGGGACCGGCACGCGAGAATCGACCAGCACGCGGAGCGAAGAGGGCGTGCGGCCCTCGGCAGGCGCCACGCCGACGCGAACTCGTGCGCCCAGCGCCAGGTGCCGAGGTAAGGCGACCACGTCGCGCCAGTTGAGCAGGGGCCCATTGGTCAAGGCCATGACGCCGCCGTCGGAGTCGAGTGCCACGAAGCTCGGCAGCTCGGGGTGCCGTGCCTGTACTTCGGCAAGGCGCGTGTGCAACAGCCCGGTGTCGGGGCTGTCCACGACGTTGCGCAGGGCCAGTAGCGGCCCCAGGCTCGCGTCGACGTATTGATCGATGAGACGTACCGTTCCCGCGACCGATGCCGCCGTCTGCCGCCGTGCGCTGCCGAGCATGCGCTGGTAGCCGTCGTATTGGAGGATGGCCACAAGCGCCACGACGCCCACGGACAACGCGACGGAAACGGACCAGGTCGCCAGGCGCACGTGGCGGGCGCGGATCTTCGTCGCTCCCTTGAACGTCTCGCCTTTCACGTCTCCTGTCCTCCGCCGCATTGACCCGAATGCCCGCCCGTACGCTGACAGGTCTGTGGGTTCTTAACGGCAGCGACCCGGGCGGCTTGAACGATGCGCCTTCACGGCAGGGGCCGCCAAGCCTTTCCGGCATGACCCAGAAAAAAATATGGCGCCGGCCTCTTTATTCACGCTCGCTGGACACTATTTACCGAACGATCCAGTTCATAAACGCCCCACTACAAGGACTACCCCCTCCATGCGATCGTCCCTCGCACTCGGCGCCCTCGCGGCCGCCTTACTTGCCGCTGTCAGTGTCCCCGCCGCCGCCCAAACCCACATCGAAGTGCAGGGCGGCCGCAGCTACATGGACAGCTACGGCACCAACGCTTTCTTCGTCGAGGCCGTATTCGACCCGCGCGCCATGGGCCAGAGCCGGTTCACCTGGTCGCCGGACGTGTCCCTGGGCTACATCGAGGGGCGTGACATTGGTCGGTATCGCGACTCGCACCCCGGCGTGACCAACGACGTCTGGGTGGGCGCCCTTGGCGCGCGCCTGCACTACGGTAGCGACGGCGACTGGTACCACCCGTTCTTCTTCAGCTTCCAGGTCGCGGGCACGGCCGGCGGCCGCACCCAGGCCCTGTCCAGTGGCTACGAGTTCGTCAGCACGCTCGGCTGGCAGTACAAGAACGTGAGCTTCCAGGTCCGCCACATCTCCAACGGCAGCTTCAAGGAGCCCAACCGCGGCGAGACGATGGCCCTGGTCGGTATCGGCTTCGACATCTGATCTGGTCCTTGGAAACGAAAAAGCCGGCGCTGTGAGGCGCCGGCTTTTTTTGTGGGTTTGAGAAAAGGCTTAAGGTCTTGCTGTTCTGTGGGAGCCGCCGCGGCGGTGAAGGGGCTTGCTGGTGGGAGCCACCCTGGTGGCGATGGATTTGCCTCACCGCTACACCGCTTCGTTGGCTTTTCGCCAGCAGGCTGGCTCCCACCTTCCCTCTGTTGGCTTCTCGCCGCCATGGCAGCTCCCACAACGCTCTTTCTCAGTGCCCCGAGGCCGCCGGTCCCGCCTTCGCCGCAAACGGTGGCTTCGCCAGCCACACCACGAAGATCAGCGCCATGAAGACGTAGCCGAGCATGTGGAAGACCTCGTTGAACGAGATCTGGTAGCCCTGCTGCGTGATCATCTGGTTCACCGCTGCCGCCGCGTATTGCGAGTCGCCGTGGCCGATCTGCGTCAGCGCCTGCTGTGCCGTCGGATTGAAGGGCGTGATGTTTTCCGCCAGCCGTTCGTGATGCACGATCGCGCGCCGATCCCATAGGAACGTGGTGAGCGAGGCCGCGAAGCTGCCGCCCAGCGTACGCAGGAACGTCGCCAGACCCGACCCCGCCGCGATCTCGCGCGGCTGCAGGTCGGACAGCAGGATGCTCAGCACGGGCATGAAGAACAACGCCACGCCGAGGCCCTGGATCAACTGCACCATCGCCACGCTGAAGAAGTCGATGTCGAGGAAGAACTCCGAGCGCATGAAGCAGGTGGCACCCATGACGATGAACGCGCCCGACGCCAGTACGCGCAGATCGAACTTGTGCGCGTAGCGGCCCACGAACGGCGTGAGGATCACCGGCAGGATGCCGAGCGGCGCGGCCGCAAAGCCGGCCCACGTGGACGTATAACCCACGTTGCGCTGCAACCACTGCGGCACGAGCAGACCGATCGCAAAGAACGCCGCGTACGCCAACACCAGACACAGTGTGCCCATGGCGAAGTTTCGGTGGCGGAACAGCTTGAGATTGACGATCGGGTCCTTGTCGGTCAGCTCCCAGATCAGGAACACCAGCAGGCCGATGGCCGCGATGATCGCGGTCACGACGATGAACGTGGAGGAGAACCAGTCTTCGTCATTGCCCTTGTCGAGCACGACCTGCAACGCACCCACGCCGATGACCAGGGTGATGAGGCCCACATAGTCGACCTTCGGCCGCTCGGTGGTCTCCGGGCGTCCCTTCATCTGGTTGGCCACGACGAAGCTGGCGAAGATGCCGATCGGCACGTTGATGAAGAAGATCCACGGCCAGGTGTAGTTGTCGGTGATCCAGCCGCCGAGGATCGGGCCGGCGATCGGCGCAACCACGGTCACCATCGCCAGCAGCGCGAGTGCCATGCCGCGTTTGGCCGGTGGATAGATCGAGATCAGCAGGCTCTGCGTGATCGGATACATCGGACCCGCCACCGCGCCCTGGATCGCGCGGAACAGAATCAGCATGCTCATGCTTTGCGCAATGCCGCACAGGAACGACGCCAGCGAGAACAGCAGGGTCGCCCAGACGAACAGCTTGGTCTCACCGAAGCGACGGGTCAGGAAGCCCGTAAGCGGCAGCGCGATGGCGTTGCTCACCGCGAACGAGGTGATGACCCAGGTGCTCTGGTTGGAACTGACGCCGAGGTTGCCGGCGATGGTCGGCAGCGACACGTTCGCGATGGTGGTGTCCAGCACCTGCATGAAGGTCGCGAGCGAGAGGCCGACCGTGGACAGCGCCAGATTGGGCGGTCGAAATTCGGTGCTCATGGATAAGCCTGGTCTTTGAGGGAGGGACCGGGACGGGGAGGCGGCCATCGTCGGTACTACCGTCGATGACCGCCGCCCGCTCCCACGGCGAGGGAGGCCGTTCCCTTACTTCGGAGCTTTCTGCTGGTCGCCGTCACCGACCGACGCGTTCTCGTGAATCACGCGTTCGATGTCCTTGTCGGCATCGGCAAGCTGCTTGTCGTAGACGGTGGTGGAGAACTCCGGCTGCGTCGGTGCCTGCTTCGCCAGCAGCGGGCCGCTCTGGTCGTGCAGCGACACCGTGACCTTGGTCGACAGACCCAGGCGCAACGGCTTCTCGTCCAGCTGCTTCGGATCGGTGAAGACCACGCGCACCGGCACACGCTGCACGATCTTGATCCAGTTGCCCGTGGCGTTCTGCGCCGGCAGGAGCGAGAACGCGCTGCCGCTGCCCACGCCGAGGCTGCGGACTTTCGCCTTGTAGACGACATCGCTGCCGTAGACGTCGGCGGTCACGTCCACCGGCTGGCCGATGCGCATATGGGTGAGCTGGGTTTCCTTGAAGTTCGCGTCGATCCAGACTTCATGGAGCGGCACCACCGCCATCAACGCGGCGCCCGGCTGCACACGCTGACCCACTTGCACGGTGCGCTTGGCGACGTAACCGTCTACCGGAGCGAGCAGCGTGGTCCGCACGTCATCGAGATATGCGGAGCGCAGCTTGGCGGCCGCGGCGCGCACGTCGGGATGGGACGCGACGACGGTGTCGTCGACCAGCACCTTGCTGCTGCTGTACGACTGCTTCGCGGACGCGAGGTTGCTTTCGGCGGAGGTGAGGGTGTCCAGTGCATGCGACAGTTCCTCGGCCGAGATGGCACCCGACTTCGCGAGGTCGCGACGACGGTTGTAGTCGGCACGGGCACGATCCACCGCGGTCTGACGCACCGCCACATCGGCCTGCGCCGAGGTCACGTTGTTGTACAGGCCGCGTACGCGACGCACGGTATTGGCGAGGTTCGCGCGCGCGCTTTCCAGGGCGACTTGCGCGTCGCTCGGATCGAGCTTCACCAGCACGTCGCCCTGGTGGACGAGGTCGCCGTCATCCGCGCCGATCGAGGTCACGGTGCCCGCGATCTGCGGCGTGATCTGCACGACGTTGCCGTTGACGTAGGCATCGTCGGTGTCCTCGTACCAGCGACCGTCGACGAAGTACCAGACGGTCCAGCCGATGCCGGCGAGGATGATGACGAGCAACAGGAGCTTGAGGAAGAAGCCGCGACGGCTCTTCGGTGGCGGCGCCACGACGGCGCCGGCAGGGGCGGTGGTTTCTTGGGACATCGTTAGCTGCCTCGGGACGTGTTCTTAGTTATGGGCCGGCGTGGCGGCGGCGACCGGTTGGTCGTCTGCCTCGGGGCGGAAACCGCCGCCGAGCGCCTGGATCAGTTGGACGGAGGTATCGACCTGCTGCGCGCGGAGCGCGGCCATGCGCTGCTCGGCCTGGAGCAGTTGCTGGCGCACGATGAGCGATTCCAGATAGCTGCCGACGCCCGCCTTGTAGCGCTGCTGCGAAAGGTCATAGGCCTGCTGCGCGGCGTCCTGCGCGCGCTGCTGCGCCTGGATCTGCGTACCCAGCGAGTCGAGCGCCGAAAGGTCGTCGGCCACTTCGTTGACCGCACCGACGAGCACCTTGTTGTACTGAGCCACGGCCAGGTCGTAGTCGGCGTCCTTACCGGCGAGGTTCGCGCGCAGGCGACCGCCGTCGAAGATCGGAAGGCTGAAGGCCGGCAGCACCTGCCAGAAGCGTGCGCGCGAGGAGAACAGGTTCTCCGAGCCGCCAGCCACTTGTGCCGCGAGGATGCCGAGGCTCACGTTCGGCAGAAACTCTGTCTTTGCGGCCGCGATGTTCTTCGACGCGGCTTCGACCCGCCAGCGCGCGGCGACGAGGTCGGCGCGGTGTCCGAGCAGGTCGGCCGGCAGGTTCGCCGGCACGCTCACGGCCGACGGCGCCAGCACGGCCGGTCGGCCGATGTCCAAGCCGCGGTCGGGGCCCTTGCCGAGCAGCACGCTGAGCGCGCTGCGCGATGAATCGATCGCACGCTGCGCCACGGCCATTTCACGCTCCGCCGTGGCGAGCTCGGAATCCGCCTGCTTGACCTGGATCTGGTTGTCCACACCGGCAGCCACACGCTGACGGGTGAGATCACGCGACGCACGGCTACGATCCAGTTCGGCCTTGGCGACGTCCATCTGCGTGAACGCATAGCCGAGCTGCACGTAGGCACGCGCCACGTTGGTGGAGATTTCGATGCGCGCGGCGCGCGCGTCGATTTCGCTGGCGCGCTGTGCGCCGACGGCGGCTTCCCACGCGTCGCGCTTGCCGCCCCACAGATCGAGATCCCAGCTGAAATTGCCGTAGCCGTACTTCGTCCAGCTGAAGTGGTTACCGAGCGGCGCCGGGAACAGCGTGCCTGGCAGGTGCGCGCCTGCAACGCCGCCACCGACCGCGAGGGTCGGATCGCGGGCGGCGTCAGCGGAGCCGGTCTGCGCCTGCGCCTGACGCACGCGTGCGTCGGCAGCGGCGAGGTCCGGGTTGTCCTTTAGCGCCTCTTCGATCAGCGCGCTGAGCTGGCTGTCGCCAAGCCCGGTCCACCAATCGGCCGCGGGCCAGTTGGCCGGCGAGACCTGCGCCTTGGCCAGGCTGCGCTCGGCATGAAGGGTGGACGGATCGGCGAGTCGGCCCTGCGGATCCAGTCCACGGCTGGTCACACAGCCGGAAAGGATCAATGCGGCTCCGACGGCCGCCACAAGAGTGTGCAGACGCATGCGTTTTGCCTCGAGGTCTAGATCAATCTTTGTCGCGGAGCGAGACGAGCACGCGCTCCAGGTAGTCGTGCAGTCGCTCGCGCTCTTCAGCGGACAGGTCGCGCTGGGCGCGTTCGAGCGTCGCTACATTGCTTTCGTACAGGTGCCGCCACAGTGCCTCGCCCGCCTCGGTCAGTTCGATGCGCAGGGCGCGGCGGTCCTGTTCGTGCGGCTGGCGGCGGAGATAGCCCTTGGCTTCGAGTTGATCGAGCTGCCGGGTCATGGCGCCGCCGTCCAGGTCCACGGACCGGGCCAGTTCGGTGGCGGACATGGGACCGAGAAGGGCGAGCCGCTTGAGCATGTGGAACTGCGTGAAGCGGAGGTCGGCACCTTGCGCGGCGAGGTCAGACTCGATCGCCCTGACGATCTCGCCACGGACGAGGCCGATCAGGGAGCCGAGGCTGTCCCTGCCGTCGGGTGTGGGGCAGGCGGGATTGTTCATGCCGCATATTCTATTGCCCTAAATATAGTTGTCAAGGCAAATATGCGTCGAGCATATATTCAACTCGGTATAGCTTCTTCGTCGGCTAGCAGGGCGGCCAGTGCGGAGTCGCGCACATCGAACAGTTCGAAGACGCCGAGCGCGCGCAGCGTGGGTAGCTGCGCCAGGAGACGCGGTTCGAGGTGGCGTACCTGCTCTTCCGGCGTGCTTGGGTCCAGCATGGCGTGGGCGCAGGCCACGAAGGTGACCAGGGCCTCGCCGGCCTCCGTGCCTTCCGAGAGGTCGCTGTAGTCGTAAGTGACGAGACGGATCATGGGGACTTCTCCGGCGTCGAGGTCCGCAGTGCCGAGGTCAATCGCCACTCAGGACATTGTTTGGGACTGCAAATGTTAGCCATGGAAGCTATCGGCCTGATATCGTTATCGGGCCAAGTTATGTCGAGGAACGGCCAAATGCTGGACGAACGCATGCGTGCCCTGCTTGATAGCGAGGACGATCCGCCGCTGATCGCCTACGAGGCACGGGGCGAGCTGCCGCTGGAAGAAATCGACTGGCACAGCCACCTGCGCGGGCAGTTCTTCTACGTGGAACAGGGGTTGGTGATCACGCGTACCGAGCACGGTTCGTGGTTGCTTCCGCCGCATAGAGCGGGTTGGATGCCACCGGGCGTGCGGCACACGGTGAGCATCGCGGGCCCCAGTCATGCCTGGGGTGTGTTCATCGCACCGTGCGCGGCGGAAGGTTTGCCCGACCGGCCCTGCGTCGTGGGGGTCAACGACCTCTTCCGCGCCATCATCAAGCGCGCAGCGACCTGGCCGGTGGACGCGGCACGCGAGCCGGAGAAGGATCGCCTGTTCGCGGTGCTGCTGGATGAAATGCGGCGCGCGCCGGTGGAGGGGCTGCATCTGCCCATGCCCGTCGATCGCCGCCTGCGGCGCATCGCCATGGCGATGTTCGAGCGTCCGGACGATACGCGCGGTATCGAGGAGTGGGCCAGTTGGGCCGGCATGTCCGTGCGCACCCTCACCCGGTTGTTTCGCCAGGAGACGCAATGCAGCGTCGCGCAGTGGCGGCAACAAGCCCGGCTCGCCTGCGCGCTGGAGCGCCTGGCCCACGGCGAATCGGTATCCGTGGTCGCGGATGCGCTCGGGTATGCCACGCCCAGTGCGTTCGTGGCGATGTTTCGCAAGGCCTTCGGCGATTCGCCGGGCAGGTACCTCGCGCGGCAGGCCGCCGGTGCCTGAGGCGCATGGTCTTGGCCGCGCGCCGCTAGCGCGGCTTGCACATCCATAGCGTCTCGAACGTATAGGCGTCCCCGCTGCGCCGCTCGATCACATCGAGGGAGATACGCCCGTATCGCCATTCGCCGTGTACGCCCGGAGCACTGGCGTCGTAGCAGGATCGTTGCAGTTCGTACTCGCCCGTCTTCGGGTGGGTCATCCCGCGTTCTTCCTCCGCGCATTGCGCTATCGCTTCGATGTAGGTGGGGAGCTGGCGCTCTCCAGCGACGAAGTGTTCGTTGGCGCAATTCAGGCTGCCCATGTCCGGGGGAGACACGGTGGCGACCATCCAGGCGATGACGGGAAAACGATGATGCATCGCGGTGCTCCTCTTGATGAAGAGCGGCGAGGCTGCGCGGACGCGGCGCAGAAGGATATCGGACAATTCCGAGAATTGCGGCGAACCGCTCGAGGCGTGACGAGCATCACGTCCGAGCGTTCGAAGATGAAGACGGAGTGAGGACTCAGGTGGCCGGAAAACGGTAGCCGACACCCGGTTCGGTCTTCAGCCATCGCGGCGTCGTGGGATCGTCGCCGAGCTTTTGGCGCAGCTTGCCCATGACGATGCGCAGGTAATGCGTGTCCTGCGTGTGCGTAGCACCCCAGACCTCGCGAAGCATCTGCTGTTGCGTGACCACCCGGCCGGGATGTCGCACCAACAGCGCCAGCACGGCGAACTCCTTGCGGGTAAGCGTGACGGGTCGGCCGTCCACCGTGACGTCGCGGCGCGCGAGGTCGATGGAGAGGCGATCGTCGTCGTAGCGCAGCGACGCATCGGCCTGCCCGCTCTTTGCGCCTTGACGCAACAGAGCGCGCAGGCGCGCCATCAGCTCCTGGATACCGAAGGGTTTGGTCACGTAATCGTTTGCGCCGTTGTCCAGCGCCTTGACCTTCTCGGTTTCCGCATCGCGTACCGAAAGCATCAGAACCGGCACTTCGCTCCACTGGCGAAGTTCACGCAGCACGTCGTGGCCTTCCATGTCCGGCAGTCCTAGATCGAGGATGACGAGGTCTGGCGACTGCGTGGCGGCGAGGCCCAGGCCTTCACCGCCCGTCGCGGCCAACAGCACGTGGTATCCCTCGGCGCGCAGACCGATGTCGAGGAAGCGGCGAATCTGCGCTTCGTCGTCGATCACCAGAACTCGGGGTGTCGCAGGGGTCATCGTTCATCCGGCGTCGCCGGCAGTGGCAACGAAATACGGATGGTGGTGCCTCCGCCGACATGCGGCAAGGCCTCCACGCTTCCGCCATGGGCACCGATCATGCCGCGGCAGATCGCCAATCCCAGGCCGGTGCCCTGGCCACCGCGGTCGCCGCGCGACACCGAATAGAACATGTCGAAGATCCGCGCACGCTCGTCTTCGGGAATGCCCGGGCCCCGGTCGGCGACGTCGATGAGCAAGCGCTCGGCCTCCGATCGCACCGTGACTCGCACGGCCTCGCCCGGCGGGGAGAAACGCGCCGCGTTCTCCAGGATGTTGAACAGCGCCTGCTCGATCAGGGCCGGGTGCACGTGGAGAAGCAGGGTCTTCGCCGGCAATTGCACGTCCAGGCGCACATCGGGAAACAGCTTGTGCGCCCGGCCGACGGCGGCGGTTACCACTTCGCCTGCATCTACCCAGTCGCGCTTCAGGGTCAACGTGCCGTGGCCCAGTCGGGTCATGTCGAGCAGGTTCTGGATGTAGCGGTCCAGTCGCTGCCCTTCGCCGAGGATCGCGTTCAGCAGCTCGTGGCGCTCGTTCTCGGGCAATTGCGTTTCGTAGCTGAGCAAGGTGCCCGCGGAGCCGATCATCGACGCGAGCGGCGAGCGCAGGTCGTGCGACACCGACGACAGCAACGCGTTGCGCAGCCGCTCGGTTTCGCCTTGCACGCGTGCGCTTTCCAGCTCGGAGGCAAGGCGCGCACGCTCCAGCGCCTGACTGATGTCGAGGACCATCGCCTGCGCGAGACTGCGACGGTCCGCATCCGGCTCGCGATCGACGGGGAAGCGCAGCGCCACGACGCCTGCGCGGCGCGCTTCGCTGCCCAGAGGCAGCATCCAGCACGACGCGCCATGCAACGTATCCGTACTGCGACCGGCCGGCTCTGCGTGCGCATCGCTCCAGTCCGCTGCTGCGAGATCCTGGGTGGACAGCGCGAACGTCGCCGGCACCGATGCCGACGTGACGAGCCGTTCGACGGCGTCGCGCGCGAGCACGGCCACCTCGGCGTCGAGTGCGCGCGCCAGTGCATGCGCCGCGACCGTGCGCACGCCATCGGCGTCGGCCGCCGTCGCGAGTTGTTGTCCCAGTGTGACCAGTACGCGACCGCGTACCTGTGCAGCGCGCAACGACGCGACCTGGCCGGCCAGACGCGTCGCCAGACGGCTGCACACGAGTGCGGCGACGAGGAACAACACAACGGCAAGCACGTCATCGGCATTCGCGATCGCAAACGTGTAACGCGGCGGAGCGAAGAAGAAGTTGTAGCCGAGAAAACTGAGCAGTGCGGCATACACGGCCACCGCCATCCGCGTGCGCACGGCGACAAAGAGCACGGAGGTCAGGAAGATCAGCGACAGGTTCGCCACGGACAGGAAACGGTCCGCCACGAACGACAAACCCATGGCGCATGCGGTCGTGAACGTGGCAAAGCCGTAATCCCGCCACGGCATCGGCTGCATGCTGGCGCGCAGTTGGCGGCGGGCCTTGGCCCGCTCCGCGGGCGTGGCGATGATCGTCAACTCGAGATGCGCGCCCCGGCGCAACAGTTGCTGGGTCAGCGAGTAACCCAGCCGTCGTGCGATGGGGCGCTCGCGGGTCCGGCCCACCACGATCTGGCCGACGCCTTCGCGGTCTGCCCAGGTCAGCAGTTCATCGGCCACCGCATGGCCGCGAAGCGTGACGGCTTCGCCACCGAGACGTCGTGCCAGGCGCATGGCGCTGTCCACGCGCTCGCGTCGCTCGGGGTCGACACCGCCACGATCCACGAAGAGCACGCTCCACGGCGCGCCGCGCCGCTCGGCGATACGCCGGGTCACGCGCACGAGGTATTCGCTTTGCCCCGCGCCATCGATGGCCGCCATCACGCGGCGACGCACCGGCATGGCATCGCCACGCGCCAGCATGTGCCCGCGCAGATCGTGCTCCACGTGCGCGGCCACGGTTTCCACCGCCAGCTCGCGCAGCGCCGCCAGGTTGCTCGGCGAGAAGAAGGCGTCCAACGCGACCGCAGCGGTCTCGGGCACATAGACCTTGCCCTGGCGCAGTCGCGCGATGAGTTCGCGCGGCGGAAGATCGACGAGCACGATGTCGCGTGCGCGATCGAGGAACGCATCGGGCACCGTTTCCCGCACCGCGACGCCCGTAATGCGCCGTACCTGATCGTTGAGGCTTTCCAGGTGCTGCACGTTGAGCGCCGTGTAGACCTCGATGTCCGCGGCGAGCAGTTCGGCGATGTCCTGCCAGCGCAGCGCGTGGCGTCCCCCGGGCAGGTTGGTGTGCGCCAGCTCATCGACGAGGATGACGGCCGGCTTGCGCGCCAGCGCCGCTTCCAGGTCGAACTCGCGGAATTCACGCCCGGCATATTGCACGGCGCGCGTCGGCAACACTTCCATCCCTTCCAGCAGGGCTGCGGTTTCGGGGCGCCCGTGCGTTTCGACCAGGCCAACGACCACGTCCACGCCTTGCCGGCGCAGGTCGCGCGCCGCCGAGAGCATGGCGAAGGTCTTGCCGACGCCTGGCGCCGCGCCAAGGAAGACCTTCAGGCGTTGGCCTTCGTCCTGCACCGCGTGGAGCAGGGCGTCTGCGCGGGCTTCGCGGGCATCGTTCATCGGGAAGGCCGGGGTCGGGATGGAGAGAGGGTATCGGAACGCGCGCAAGAGCAGAACGGACCCCGCTCATGCGAATGCGATCCGTCGAGGTAAACGGACTGCATTGTTGGGCACGGCGCATAGCGGCCGCGTATCGTGCCGCGGCCGGGGCGTAACGTTTGCGTAAATTCTGCGGTAGACCCGCCTCGCGGGTCAGCGCGAGGCAGGCTTCTCCAGCGTGTCGCGGAACAGTTCGTCGATGCGCCGGTATTCGTCGTACCAGGAATCCGGGTGGACGAAGCCGTGCCGTTCCATCGGGTACAGCGACATCCAGAAGTTCTTCTTGTGCAGTTCGATGAAGCGCTGGTACAGGCGGATCGAATCGCTGGCGAGCACGTTGTCGTCGATGAGCCCGTGCTCGATCAGCAGCGGATCGCTCAGCGCCTCGGCATAGCGGATGGGCGAGCTGGTCTTGTACGCATCGGGGTCGAGCTGCGGGTCGTTGAGGATGTTCGACGTGTATTCGTGGTTGTAGCTGGTCCAGTCAGTCACCGGGCGCAGCGCGGCACCGGCGGCAAACTCACCCGGCGCGCGCAGCAACGCCATCAACGTCATGAAGCCGCCGTAGCTGCCGCCGTACACACCGACGCGCTTCGGATCGACGCCTTGGTTCGCCACCAGCCAGGCCTTGCCGTCCAGTAGATCTTCCAGTTCCGGATGCCCCATCTGCCGGTAGATGGCCGTGCGCCAGTCGCGGCCGTAGCCCTTGGACGCGCGGTAATCCATGTCGAGCACCACGTAGCCCCGCTGCACGAGCAGGTTATGGAACATCTGTTCGCGGAAGTACGCGGGATAGGAAAGATGTACGTTCTGCAGGTAGCCGGCCCCGTGGATGAAGATCACGGCCGGTCGCGACGCTGATGCAGTCGCCTTGCCCCCACTGTAGAACTTGGCCCAGATCGTGCCGGCACCGTGCTGTGAGGGCACCTCGACGATGGCGGGGGCGATCCATTCGCGCGCCTTGTACGCCGGCTTCCGCGTATCGGTGAGGTCGTGGACCGCATGCGTGCCGACGTCGACCGTGGCGAGTTGCGACGGCACGTAAGGCGACGAATGCAGCACGGCCAAACGATCGCCATCGGGCGACAGCGTGAAGTCGTCCAGGCCTTCGAAGCGCGTGATACGTGTGAGTTCGCCACTGCTTACCGGCACGCTGTAGATGTCGTAGCTGTACGGCGCCACCTTGTTGGTGCGCACGAAGAAGCGCGAGCCGTCCGGGCTGAGCACGGGGTGATCGACTTCGAAGTGCCCGGAGGTGAGGGCGGTGGGCTTGCCGCCGAGCGGCCGGGTGTAAAGCTGCGCGTAGCCTGACTCTTCGCTCAGGTACCACAGCGTGCGGCCGTCGCGCAGCCAACCGAAATCGTTGCCGTCCCAGTTGATCCAGGCCTTGTCCGTGAGGCGGTGCTGGCTGACCAGCGCGTGCCGGTCGAGGTCCACGCTGGCGATCCAGCGGTCCTTGTTGTCGATGGCGCGAAGCTGCACCGCCACCTCGTGGCTGTCGTCGCTCCAGACGATGCCCGGGCTGTACTCACCGTTGACGATGATGGGGCGCGTCTTCGGGGCGGCGAGCGCATCGGCCTGATCCGTCTTGCCGTCCTTGCGCAGCGCGGTAACGGTTTTCGCGCGGATATCCGCCAGCGGGTCGTCCGTGATGCCCGGCAAGGTTTTGGTGTCGAGCGGGTAGCTCGCGTGCGTCGTGAGGTCGAGCAGGCGGAGGGATTGCGGTGCGGGATCGTTGCGGCCGACGTAGCTGCGCGTGGCTTCCGTTTCCGCGTAGCCGGAATCCGTCACGTAATGGGTGAGATCGGCCACCTTGCCCGTATCCGCGTCCTTGGCCTGCGTCACCACGATCAACCAGCGGCCGTCAGGCGACAGCGAGGTATCGGCGATGGAGACCTTCGCACCGAGCCAGAAGGGCTTGGGCGCGCGACCGGGGTCGGCAGCCGCCAGCGCATCGGCGTCGGCGGTCATGGCGTCCTCGTCCGCCCGCAGCGTGCGCAGCGTCTTGAACAGTGCTTGCTGGTCGTCCGCGAGCTCGTCCTTCTTCTTCTTCGCCTTGGGATCGTCTTTTTCCTGCAGATCCGCGGCGCGCGACACGGGGCCGCCCGCCACGGGATAGACGAACCAGTCGTTGTCCGCGCGGAAGGTCAGCAATCGGCCATCGAGCGAGAAGCGCGGATCGCGCTCCTTGGCTGCGGTACGCGTCACCTGCACGGTGCTGCCACTCGCAAGGTCGCGGAGGAAGATGTCGCCATGGCGAACGAATGCCGCGTGGCGATGCGCGCGGTCGAAGACCGGCTTGCCGCCGTCTGCCGTGGCCGCCGCGGCCGGATCGAGACGCTGGGGCGTGCCGCCGCCTGCCGGTACCCGCCAGAGATCGCGCACCGGACTGCCGTCCTGCTTCAGCGCGTAATAGACCTGGTTGCCATCGACGCTCCAGTAAGCATCTTCCACCGGGGCGCCGATCCAATCGGGGTTGGCCATGATCGTTTCCATGTCCAACGGCGGCGGAGCCGCCAGCGCGGGCAGGCTGGCGAGGGCGGTAAGCAGGGCAGTGACAAGGACGCGCATCGGCATTTCCGGCGGGACAAATCGGTCGAGCATAGCGCTCGGTCACGGCCGAATCTAACCAACCGTCGGCACCGTCGCTCGGTCGCCGCCTTTGCTACCCTCGGGAATCCTCCACGGGAGTTCACCCATGCGCGTCCTCGTTCCCCGCCTTCTCGCTGCGAGCCTGTTCCTCGCCTTTGCCGCCCAAGCGGCCACGACGCCCCCGCCCGCCACACCGAAACGGGTCGTTTCCGAGACGCTGGCCGGCCAGCCGGTGAACGATCCGTACCGCTGGCTGGAAAATCCCGAAGCGGCGGACGTGAAGCAGTGGATCGACGCGCAGAACGCCTATACCGAGGCGACGATCGGTGCGATGCCACTGGGCAAGGCTCTGAGTGCCCGTATTCGCGAGTTGTCCATCACGTCCACTACGCGTTCCTCACCCACGCTTGCCGGCGGCACCTTGTTCTACTTCGAGAACACGCCGCCGCAGCCGCAACCGTTGCTCGTGGCGAAGGCCTGGCCCGACGGTCCGACGCGCACGCTGGTGGACCTCAACAAGGGCGACGGAAGCACCGCCGTCACGGCGTACTGGCCTTCACCGAGCGGCCGTTATCTGGCCTACGGTACGGCCGAGGGCGGCAGCGAACTGACCACCATCCATATTCTCGATACGACCACGGGTAAACCGCTGGGCGACGAGTTGCCCTTTGCGGGCGGCGGTACCACGCCACAGGCGCTGGCCTGGGATGCCGACGAGAAGGGCGTGACGTATGCGCGCTTCGATGCGCCGACGCAGGGGAAACTGCTGCGCGAGTTCGACGCCTATCTCGCCCATCACGTCATCGGCCAGCCTGCCGCGAAAGACACCGTGGTCTTCGGCAAGGGCTACTCGCAGGTAGCGGAATACATCCTCAAGGAAAGCCCGGGCGGCAAGGCCACGGCGTTGCTCGCGAACGAAGGCGATGGCGGTCCGGCGGAGGTCTACCTGCGCGAGGGCACCTCGGCCTTCAAGCGCGTGCTCGGTCACGAGGCCGACGTGCGCGAAGCGAGTTGGGTGGGCGACCGTCTTTACGTAGTGAGCTTTGCAGGCGCTCCGCGCGGCAAGATCGTCGCCTTGGGCGCCGACGGCAAGGCGGTCGACGTGCTGCCGCAGGGCGAAGGCGCCATCCAGCACGTGACGGCGCTGGGCGATGGCTTCCTCGTCGTCCGCAGTGCCGGTCCGGACTGGTGGGCGGATCAGTACGACGCCAAGGCCGGCTTCGTGCGCCGTGTGCCGCTGCCCGCCACGGGCATCACGATTGGCGGCGTCGCGGCGGAAAAAGGCCAGGGCAAGGCGTTGATCAGCTATACCGGCTGGACCCAGCCCACGCGCTGGGTGGAATACGACGGCAGCAACGGCTCGATGAAGACGATCTTCGAGGTGAAGCCGGCCGCCGACTATTCGAAGGTGCGCGTGACGCGAGTGGACGGTACCTCGAAGGACGGCAGCAAGATTCCGGTGACGGTGATCTCGATGGATGGCGTGACGCCGAATGGCAAGCGTCCGACCATCCTCTACAGCTACGGCGGTTTCGGCATCCCCGTCACCCCGGGCTTCATCGGTGCCAATCTCGCCTGGCTGGAACGCGGCGGCGTGCTGGCGTACGCCAACATCCGCGGCGGCAACGAGTTCGGCGAGGCGTGGCACGAGCAGGGGCAGAAGACCCGCAAGCAGAACGTGTTCGATGATTTCTATGCCGCGTCGCAGGCATTGATCGACACGCATTGGACCGACACGAAGCACCTCGGCATCCTGGGCGGCAGCAATGGCGGCCTGCTGATGGGCGCCGCGCTGACGCAGCATCCGGAACAGTACCGCGCCGTGGTCGGCGCCGTGGGCATCTATGACGTCCCGCGCCACGAGACCGCCTTTGCGAACGGTCCTTACAACGTGAGCGAATACGGCAGCGTGACCGATCCCGCCATCGCCAAGGCGATGCTGGCCTACTCGCCCCTGCACAACGTGAAGAAGGGCACGAAGTATCCGGCTGTGCTGCTGACCACCGGCGCCAACGATCCGCGTGTGGCGCCCTGGCAGTCGCGCAAGTTCGCTGCTGCGCTGCAGGACGCGAGCACGTCGGGACAGCCGGTACTGCTGCTCACGCGGATGAATGCCGGCCACGGCATCGGTGCGCCCTTCAGTCAGCGCGTCGGCAATGCGGCGTTGTCGATGACCTTCTTCGCCACCGAACTCGGGCTGGGCGAGTGACCGGCGTCGCGTCCGCTGCCAGGCCGCTCAGCGGCTGGTGGCGGGCGCGGCCAGCATCGCGGTGATGCGTGCGTCCTTCTCGGCCCAGAGGTCGTTGACCCAGGCCTGGAAGCGCTCGCGGAACGCTGCATCGCCTTCGTAATCGCCGCGCAGTGCCGGCAGGATGGGCAGGCGACGCACATGGACGCGGATCTCGCGGATACGCCCCGCGATCATGTCCATCATGGTGCCGGAGCCGTCGGGGTAGACGATGGTGACGTCGAGCATGTGGCGGATCGCATCGCCCATGGCATCGATCACGAAGGCCACACCACCGGCTTTTGGCCGCAACAGATGCGTGTACGGGGAGCCCTGGGCATCGTGCTTGGCTCGGGTGAACCGCGTGCCCTCGGTGAAGTTCATCACCGACACCGGGAGGTGACGGAACTTCTCGCAGGCGCGCCGCGTCGCTTCGCGGTCCTTGCCACGCAGCTCCGGCCGCGCTTCCAGTTGCTGGCGCGAATGCCGCTTCATGAACGGGAAATCGAGTGCCCACCACGCCGGACCCAGCAGCGGCACCCAGATCAGCTCGCTTTTCAGGAAGAAGCGCATGAACGGGATGCGCCGGTTGAACACCTTCTGCAGGGCCGGGATATCGACCCAGCTCTGGTGGTTGCATACGACCAGATAATTCTCACGCGGGCCGAGGCCTTCGAGACCTTCCACTTGCCAGCGGGTTCGAGTGAAGGCGTCGAACAGCCAGCCGTTCACGCTCAACCAGCTCTCCGCGATCCCCACCAAGGCGGCGCCGATACCGCGCCGAATGGCTGCCACGGGAATCGCGAGGCGCAGCAGCGTCAGCGCGAACAGCGGCAACACGTGGAGCAGCGTGTTGACCAGCAGCACGACGCAGACGAGGGGAACGCGCAGGAAAGCGGGAAGGGAGGCGAACATCGGTGGCAACCCGGCGAAATCCGGTGAGTTTACAGGCTGTGTCGGCCGCCAGCCGACATGGGACGGCGACAGACTGTCACGCGCCGAGCTTTTCACTGACCGAAGCCAGGTCCTGGCGGACCTCGTCGATCCCTTCCCAAGGGTCTTTCTTGAGGCGGGCCAGCCGCTTCGGCAGGCTACGCAGGTCGAAGGCATTGCCGGATTTCACCTTGCCCAGCTCTTCCCAGCGCAGGGGCACGGCCACCGGGGCGCCCGGCCGCGAGCGGAGCGAATACGACGCCACGGCCGTCGCGCCCCGGCCATTTCGCAGGTAATCGACATAGATCTTGCCGCGCCGAAATCGCTTCGTGGCCGTGGCGACGAATTCCAGGGGGTGAAGCGCCGCCATCGCCTCGGCGAAGCCACGCGCGAAGGTTTTCACCGTGTCCCAGTCGGCGCCGGGGTTGAGTGGTACGACCACGTGCAAGCCCTTGCCGCCGGTGGTGCGCACGAAGGACACGAGGCCCAGTTCGTCGAGCAGACCGCGCACCATGCGCGCTGCGGCCACCACGCGCCGCCAGTCCACGTCTTCCCCGGGATCGAGGTCGAAGACCACGCGGTCGGCGATATCGGGAGAACCTACGTGCGAACCCCAGGGATGGAATTCCACCGCGCCGAACTGCACGAGTTCGATGAGACCGGCTTCGTCGCGCGGATAGAGGTATACCGCCTGCGCGCCGGTTTCCTCCTTGAGCTTGGCAGTGCCGACGTGTTCGAGTCCCGCCATGACGTGCTTCTGGAAAAAGCACGGCGAGCCTATGCCGCCAGGGCAACGGATGGTGGACGTGGGTCGATCCGCGATCGGTGGCAGCAACCACGGCATCACGGCGCGGTAGTAATCCACCACGTCCTGCTTGGTGATGCCGTCGTCGGGGAAGACGACACGATCGGGATGCGTGATGACCACCGCGCTCGCATCGGCGGGAGCGACTTTTGCGGACGCCTTCGTTGCACGCGTCTTCTTTCGGGCCGAAGGAGCGGACGGCGCCCGATCCGAATCGCGAAGGTCGTCGGGCGACTTGTCGGTACGAAGGGCTTTCAGGCTCGGCTGGCGCAGCAAATCCTTGTTGCCGATGCCGCGGTAATAGACCTCCGCGACCGCCGTTGGCGCTACCCAAAGCGCACCGCGCAGGGTTGGGTCCACGGCGTCGATACGCACGGTGGGCTTCTTCGAACCCTGCTTCGTCAGCGTCTCGCCGAGTTCGCGCAACATCTCGTCGGTGAATCCCGTGCCGACGCGCCCCACGTAGATCCAGCCATCATTGCCATCCGGCTTCGCCAGCAGCAGCGAGCCGAATGCAAGGCGTGAACCTTTCGCGGGCGTATAGCCGACGACAGCGAATTCGTCGCTTTCGAGGCGCTTTATCTTCTGCCAGTCGTCACCGCGCCCGCTGCGGTAGGCACCATTCGCGCGCTTGGCGATGATGCCTTCGAGCTTCTGATCCATCGCCATGGCGAACACGTCGTCACCATGGCCGACGTTGTGCGCGCTGTAGGCAAGGTGCTTCGGCGCGTGTGCCAGCAAGCGTTCCAGTAATGCCTTGCGATCGACGAGCGACGCGCGCGAGAGGTCGTAGCCTTGGAGATAGGGCATATCGAAGAGCATGTATACGAGCGGCGCCTGTGCTTCACCCGACAACGTGCGCTGCAGGGCATTGAAGTCGCTTCGGCCAGACGCATCGAGCGCGATCAGTTCGCCGTCGAGGCGCGCGCTGTCCAGGCCAAGACCCTTGATCGCTTGCACGATCTCAGGAATGCGATCGTTCCAGGGCAGGGCGTTGCGCGACCAAAGCAAGACCTCCCCATCGGCGATACCCGTGAGAATGCGGTAGCCATCCCATTTCACTTCGTGCACCCACTCCTCGCCTTTGGGCGGCGTCTCGCGGAGGCGGGCGAGTTGCGGAGGGAAAAAAGCATTATCGGCCTTCGCCTTGCGCGCGCGCGGTACGGCAGCGGCGGCCTTTGTCAGCGATGCGGCCGACATCCGTCGTGTCTTCGACGTCGGCGGCGCCTTCTTGCGCGACGTGGACTTCTTTGCGGCCGCGCGAAGCCGCGACGTGGTCGCCGCCCGGCGCGTGCTCTCGCGCATCTTCGCGTCGAGCAGGTCGTCTGCCTCGACATCACTGGCGTAAGCGTCTTCCGCCTTGATGAGGAACCAGGCGGGTTGGCGCTCCTTCTTAGCGCCTCGCACGAGATGCCAGCTGCCTTTCAGGCGATCGCCGAACAACTCGAACGTGAGATGGCCCTTGCGCAATTGCGCTTCGGGGTCGCCTTGCGTCGCCCACACGCCGCGATCGAAGAGATCGACGTGACCTTTGCCGTAGCCTTCCTCGATGTCGCCTTCGAAGTTGGCATAAGACACGGGGTGGTCTTCGACTTCCACGGCGAGTCGTTTCACTTTCGGGTCGTAACTGGGCCCTTTCGGCACCGCCCAACTGCGCAACACGTCACCGACCTGAAGACGAAAGTCGAAGTGTCGCCGCGACGCGTGGTGCAACTGCACCACGAAGATCGATCGCCTGCCCGTTCGCGCAGAGTCCTCCGGGGCGGGCTCACGGGTCTTTGCGAAGTTCCGCTTGCGTCGGTAGTCCTGCAGGCTCATGGCGGGATGGTTGGCGAGGAAGAGTGAACGTGCCGTAGAGCGTAAGCGAGCGCCGTCAGGGCACTTTCAGATTGGTTCGTATGGGACTGCATCACCGCCCCGCGCACAATCATGTCCCTCCCTTCCGAGGACCGATCATGAAGTCACGTACCGCGGCCCGCCTTGTGGCCGCCGCCTTCGCGCTGTCGTTTGCCTGCACGTCGCAAGCCAAGGGCTGCCTGACGCACCCGGCCATCAACTCACCACAGACGGTGTCCTTCGGCGTCATTCGGGTGCCGTCGGCGGCGGCAGACGGTGTGGTGCTCGCAGAGCGATCCACCACAGGCAGCACGGGTGAGTTCACCTGCCACGACCCTACACGCATCTCCAACCTTGGCATCTTTCAGACCCCGAGCGCCCTCGGCGATCACATTTATGAGACCAACGTACCCGGCGTCGGCGTGCGCATCTATTTTCGCCACAAGTATTACGGCGATGTCCCCGCACCCGACTACCTGAAGATCGGCTGGCTCATCAAGGATGAACTTCGCGGAGCGAGCGTGCAGTTGATCAAGACCGGGCCCATCGAGCGCGGCGGCACGCTGCATACCGGCAGGCTTGCGCATGCGGGATACGACGGAAAAGTGCAGGCATGGGCGGATCTGGTCGATGCGCGCATCGAGCCCGAGTTGCCGACCTGCGTCATTCAATCGCGCAGTGTGCAATTCGATCTCGGCAAGGTGGACGGCGCCGATCTCGCCGCCCGCGGTCATAGCGCATGGGTTGCCGCGCCATTGGTCGTGTCCGAATGCAAGCATGCGACCGCGCTGCGGCTGACCTTCAACGGCGAAGCGGATCTGGATGCGCCATCACTGTTCAGGCTTAACGGCTTCGACGCTGCTCGTGGCGTCGCCGTGGAGCTGCGGAGCAGCGAGTTGGACCTGCCACTCGTTCCGAACGAGACGCGTCCTATCGAGCTGCGCGCCTGGCAGAGCCTCCATCAGCATGAGTTCCGCGCTCGCTACAGAGTCACCGACAGCACGCTGACGCCGGGCCCGGCGAACGCGCACATCACCGTGAACGTGGCCTACCGGTGATGTACCACGAAGGCCACTTTCCACCCGAGCCATCCACAAGGACGCCCATGTCTCGACCTCGTTGTACGTACAGCGCAGCCGCGCTTCTTTTCTTCGCTTCCGGACAATGCTACGCATCGTATTGCCTGACCCATCCGACCCAAGGTGCACAGCAATCGATCTCGTTCGGTGTGGTCAAGGTTCCCGACGGCGTGCCGCCCGGTACCGTGATAGCCGAGCGTAGGGGCGCCCCGAACGTTCGGTATCTGGCGACGTGTATCTATCCCTGGCGAACCTCGAAAGTGCACCTCTTTACAAAGCCTAGCCCATTGGGGGACGGCATCTACGAAACCAACGTGAAGGGCATCGGTATCCGTACATCCTTCAACTACTACAACTCCGGTGAAGCCGTAGCCCCCGAAGACCTACACGTAAAGTGGGCTTTGAAATCGAATGTCGGCGCAGCAAAAGTCGAGCTGATCGTGACCGGGCCTTTGGAGAGCGATGGAGAACTGCAAAGCGGACGGCTGGCGACGGCAGGATTCGACGGCTTCGCCCAGGCGGAGGTCACGCTGAGCGCCACGCGCATCGTTCGCAAGAGGCTGGTCTGCCAGTTCCTCACGCCGGAAACCAAGGCGCGACAGAGCAAAGCCCTATCCCCGCGCACTACCGTCCAGGAGGTCCTGTGAAACTCAAGTCCGGCATTATTTTCCTGGCTGTGAACCTTGCTCTCGGTATCACCGTCGCGAACGCAGGCGGCGTCGAATTTTCCGCTGCCGTGGGCGAGTCGTATCAGTCTGTCGTCGTCAAAATGCGTGAAGGTGCGATGGCTCACGACGCTGCACGGGTCCATAGCGCGCTGAATAACGTCCTGTCTTCCATGTCCTGGCAACCGTTGGATGTCGCCCCATTATTCGGAGCGACGACAGCGGCTCCCTCGGAAGACCGAGATGATCCGCGTGGCCTCCGGCGCTACTACCGCATTGTGTTATCGGAAGACGTGGCAGCCGATGCCGATCGCATCAATAGCCTGATGGTCGCGCTGGCGGCGCGCGATGACGTCGAGTTGGTCTACCCGGACCTGCGCGGCATCGTCGCCGATACGCCGTCTTCGTCGAGATCACGACAGCCCCGTCTGACTTCATTGAATGTGCAAAGTTCGGACTACAGCTACCTTCAGGACTACCTCTACGCGTCGGATGCGATGAGCGAGGGAAACCGGCTTGGGGGTGTAGATTTTCACTATGCAAGCCGGAAACCGGGCGGTCAGGGAGAAGCCGTCAAGGTCGTCATCATGGACCGCGGCGGCTGGGACTTCGATCATCCTGACTTGCGCACGGCGGCTCGGAAATTCGGCCCGTATGTGATCGACCGCACGGGCACGGCGACCGCTGGCATCATCGCCGGAACAAACGATGGTTCGGGAGTGACGGGCATTGCGAACAAGGCGTCGGTCGCCCATGCCTCGGTCAACATCGAAAACTTCATGGACATGTCGGGCTACCTCAAACGTGGGGATGTACTGGCGATTACCTACTCCGCTGCGGCGACGCCCATTGCTGGCTGTGTGACCGGTTGCACGCTGCCCATGGAATACATGCCAGCCTGGTTTGATGCCATCAGGGATCTGACGGATCGGGGCGTGGTGGTCGTTGAGAGTGCAGGCGATAGCGGTATCGATCTCGATCACCCAGACTTTCGTGGAAGGTTCGATCGCGCGAAGAATGATTCCGGTGCCATTTTGGCCGGTGGTCTTTGCGCCTCGGATGGGAGGCGTTCGCCCGCGAGCAACTACGGCGCGCGCGTTGACAGCTCGAGTTGGAGTTGCGACAACGTGGTCACCGCCACCTTCGGCTTGGGAACCATTGGCGGCGGGGAGACACTCGGCTATACGGACACGCACGGCGGTACGGTTGCAGCGGCGGCCATCGTGGCGGGCGCCGCTGCAAGTGCTTCCGGCTATGCGCTTGCGACTCATCTGCCGTTGACCGGTATCGATGTCCGCAAGTTGCTCACCATGACGGGCACCGCACCTGAAGGCGGAGAGGCGGCGATTGTCGGCACGCAACCCGACCTGAAGGGCGCGTTTGTCGCCATCGATGAGTGCGAGGCCGAACTGAGCAAGTAAGCGCCAAGCCGCCTGGAGCCCTGTCGAGAGTTGTCGCGCGCCTGGACGGCTCGTTACTCTCGTGGCCCCGAGATATCGATTCTTCACTTCATGCGCGACATCGACGAGCCGTCTCTTCTTCTGCCACGCCGGCGATTCGTCCAGGGATTGACGATCGCTGGCGTCGGCTTGGGTCTTGGACTCGTTCGTCCCGCGCGAGCGACGTTACCGATGCCTGCCGTGCAAGACGTGGGCGGTCCCGAAGCGCACCTCACGATTCGCGAGGCGGCGGTGGATTTCACCGGCCGGTCGCGCCGGGCGGTGACCGTCAATGGCGGCGTCCCCGGTCCCACCTTGCGCTGGCGCGAAGGCGAGACCGTCGCGCTGCACGTGCATAACCAGCTTGCTACGGCGTCATCGATTCACTGGCATGGGCTGGTCGTTCCTGCGGACCAGGATGGCGTCCCAGGCATCAGCTTTGCCGGGATTCCCGACGGGAAGACGTTTACCTACCGCTTTCCCGTCCGGCAATCGGGTACCTACTGGTACCACGCGCACAGCCGCTTTCAGGAGCAAAGCGGTCTTTACGGCGCGATCGTGATCGAGCCCAAGGGCGGCGAGCGCCACGCCGCGGATCGCGACTACGTGCTGCTCATCAGCGACTGGAGCGACGAAGACCCCGAGCGCATCTATGCGTCGTTGCGATCACGCAGTGACGTCTACAACATGGGCCAGCCCACCCTGGCGGATCTCGTTCGCGACGTGCGTGCGAACGGCATGCCCGCCGCCTTGGACAAGCGGCGCATGTGGAACCGCATGCGCATGAATCCGACGGATCTCGCAGACGTCTCGGCGACGACCTATACCTATTTGATCAACGGCACCTCCCCCGCCGGCAACTGGACGGGTCTCTTCCGTCCGGGCGAGCGGGTGCGTCTTCGCGTCATCAATGGGTCGGCCAACTCGATCTTCGATCTCCGTATTCCCGGCCTTCGCCTGCGCGTTATCGCTGCGGATGGGCAGGACGTCGAACCGGTCGACGTGGACGAGCTGCGCCTGTCCGCCGCTGAGACCTACGACCTGCTGGTGGAGCCGCGAGAGGATCGGGCGTATACGATCGTCGCGCAGTCGATCGATCGGTCCGGTTATGCGCGTGCCACGCTCGCGCCGCGTCTCGGCATGACGGCGCCCGTTCCCGCACTCGATCCGCGCCCGCGGTTGTCGATGCGCGACATGATGGGCGCCATGGCCGGCGACGCGGACGCCGGACCGATGACCATGGCTCACCACGCACGCACGGAATACGGCCCCGGCGTGGACATGCGCGTGGACATGCCGCGCACGAACCTCGACGATCCCGGCGTAGGACTGCGCGAGCGCACGCACCGCGTGCTCACTTATGCCGACCTGCGAACCCTCGGCGGCCCGCTGGACGATCGCGAACCGGGGCGGACCATCGAGCTGCATCTGACAGGCAACATGGAGCGCTACGCGTGGTCGTTCGACGGCGTGAAGTATTCATCCGCCACGCCCGTGCACTTCCGCCAGGGCGAGCGGCTGCGGATCCGCCTCGTCAACGACACGATGATGAATCACCCCATTCACCTGCACGGCATGTGGAGCGAGGTCGAATCACCCGACGGAAGCTTCCAGGTGCGCAAGCACACGGTCAACGTGCAGCCCGCGCAGCAGGTGAGTTATGCCGTCACCGCCGACAACCCGGGACATTGGGCCTTCCACTGTCACATGCTTTTCCACATGGAAGCGGGCATGTTCCGCGAAGTGGTGGTGTCGTGAACTGGCGCGCGCTCATCGTTTGGCTGGTCCTCGCCGGGCCCGGTATTGCCAGCGCGCAGTCGATGTCCGGTATGGATCATGCGGCCATGGGTCACGGCGACGTACCGGCTTCGACCCCGGCGCAAGACGAACACGCTCAACCGGCGCATGCCGATGCCCACGACGACGCCCCGATGTCGATGGGCGCCATGCAGGGCGGTGCAGCGCCAGCAAACGCGCGCAGTCCAGACTGGTCCGATGGCGTCGTACCGTCCAGCATGGAAGGTATGACGATGATGGACATGGACGACCGCTCGTCCGTTGCCAATCTGCTGCTCGATAACCTGGAGAGCTTCGCTGGCAAAGGCAGCCACGGTCAGTCGTGGGAGGCCGATGGCTGGTACGGCAACGATACCGACAAACTTTGGCTGCGCAGCGAAGGCGAGCGCACGGGCAATCGTCCGCAGGACGGCGATGTCGAGGCCTTCTGGAACCATGCCGTGGCGGCGTTCTGGGACACGCAGCTCGGTGTGCGCCGTGACTTCGGCGAAGGCCCGGCACGGACCTGGGCTGCCGCTGGCATTCAGGGGCTGGCACCCTACTGGTTCGAAGTCGAGGCGACGCTGTACGCCGGTGCGGGCGGCCGCACGGCCGCACGAGCGCGAGTGGAGTACGAACTGCGATTGACGCAGCGTCTGATCCTGCAGCCGGAGCTTGAGATTAATGCGTACGGCAAGGCCGATCCGTTGCGCGATATCGGTGCGGGGCTATCCAGCGTGGATGGCGGTTTGCGTCTGCGTTATGAAATCCGTCGATCGTTCGCCCCCTATGTCGGCGTGACTTGGGAACACCTGACAGGCGGCACGGCGGATCTCGCGAAGGACGCGGGCCGACGCATCACGGATCGCCGCTGGGTGGCCGGCATTCGCCTCTGGTTCTGAACACGCAGCATCTGGCCCAAGACGTGATGCGGCGGACAGGCGACAACGGAACACGAGCGTGCAATAGACAAGCGCGGCGCTAGCGCTGCGTCGCTACTATCTCGCCGCGATCGGTCGATCCGGACGCAGGGTAGTGGCAGCGATGACGGCCGAGAGCGCGGCTAACGCGGCAGAAACCAGCATCACGACACGAAACCCCGCCACGAACGATACGCCGATCGCCTCGTGCGCTTGTGGATCGCCGATCTGGATACCTGCCAGTTTCGCTCTCTGTGCGCCGATCTCGCGAACGACGTCGCCGGGTAACGTGAGTGCCGCCAGCCGCGCATCGAGTGTGTCATTGAAGACCACGGTGAGGACGACGCCGAAGACAGCGATGGCGAGCAGGCCCGCGGTGCGCGAGACCGCATTGTTCACGCCGGACGCCGTGCCAGCATGTTGTGGCGGCAAAGCATTCATCACCGTCGTCGTGAGCGGCGCGACCACGATGCTCATGCCGAGCCCCAGAACGCAACTCGCGGGGAAGAACGTCGTCCAGTAGTTGCCATCGACGCCCGGCAGCGCATACAGCGCGAAGCCTGCGCCCGCGACCACCGGTCCGATCATCAGCGGCAGCCGCGCGCCGACGCGATCCACAAGCCGCCCCGTCCAGCGCGACAGCGCAAACATGATGAGGATCGTCGGAAGCAGTGAGGCGCCTGCCGCTGTGGCGCCATAGCCGTGCACCTGAATGAGATTGAGCGGAATGAAAAAGAGGCTGCCGCCGAGCGCGGCGTAGAGCAGAAGCGTCAGCGCATTGGCCGACGCGAATTCGCGATGGCGAAACAACGACAGCGGCAGCATCGGCGAGATCGATCGCCGTTCGACGACAACGAACGCGACCAACGCCACGACGCCGCCGACGGCTGCCACCAGCACCGAAGGCGCCAGCCACCCACGCGTCGGTGCTTCGATCAAGGCAAACACGACCCCGGCCAGACCGAGCGTCGCCAGCACCGCGCCCGCGATATCGAGCTGGCCTGTCTGCGCGCCGCGGCTCTCCGGCATGCGCCACAGGCAGATCGCTACCAATGCGACGCCCAACGGCACGTTGATCAGGAACGCCCAATGCCACGACACGTGCTCCACCAGATAACCACCGATCACGGGGCCGGCCGCAGCCGTGATGCCACTGAAAGCGGACCACGTACCGATGGCCGCTCCGCGGCGCGTCTTCGGGTACGCACTGCTGATAAGAGCGAGACTCCCCGGCACGAGTAGCGCGGCACCCAATCCTTGCCATGCACGAGCACCGATGAGCGTGCCTGCGGAGGTTGAGACGGCACAAGCAAGCGAGGCCAGCGTGAAGACGGCCGCACCGATCACGAACACGCGACGCCGGCCGTAGCGATCGCCCAGCACACCACCAACGAGCAGCAGCGCAGAGAGCAGCAGCGCATAAGCTTCCATCACCCACTGCGCGTCCGCGGTGGTCGCGTCGAGTGCGCGCTGAATCGCTGGCAGCGCCACATTCACGATGGTGCCATCGACGAAGGCCATGCCCGATCCCACGATCGCTGCGACCAGCGTCCACCGCCTCGACGACTCGCTGCAGGCAACGGCGTCGTCCTCAGCGTTCTCGCCGTGCAGGATAGGGGAGCCGGTCATAGGCGGAGGCTACTCGCTCGGGCGCACCGCTGTCTTGTACATCCGAGGCGTGACGATATCGCGTTGACAGGCCAGGACCATCCGGCGACATTCGAGGATCACACGACGTGGGGAGCGGGGCATTGAATCGACGTGAATTCACGAAGGCCTTGGCGGCCGCGGGTGCTCTCGGCAGCAGCTTGTGGCCGGGGGCGCGAGCCTTTGCAGCATCATCGGCCGCACCAGCTACGCCGAAGTCGCACGTCGTCGTCGATCCCGAACGGCTGTTGGCGTTGCAACAGGCTTTTCTCGACCTGCGCTTCGGCATGTTCATCCACTTGAACATGGCGACCTTCGAGGAGCGCGAATGGGGCGACCCCACGTTGTCGCCGACGCTGTTCGATCCGAAACGCCTCGATACCGATCAATGGGCGCGCGCGGCCAAGTCCGCCAACATGGGTTATGCCTGCCTCACCACCAAGCACCACGATGGGTTCTGCCTCTGGCCGACGAAGACGGGCAGCGCCAACGTCATGCAGTCGTCGTTTCCACACGACGTGGTGCGCCGCTATGTGGATTCCTTCCGCAAGGCCGGTCTCAAGGTGTGTCTGTACTTTTCCATTCTCGATCTGCGCCAGGACATTCGTGCGCGCACCGTCACGCCGGAGAAGATCGCCCTCATCAAGGCGCAGCTCACCGAATTGCTGACCCAGTACGGACCGCTGACGGCGCTGATCCTCGATGGCTGGAATGCCTCGTGGTCGCGCATTTCGTATGCGGAGCTTGCGTATCGCGAGATCTACGATCTGGTGAAGTCGTTGCAGCCCGACTGCCTGCTCACCGATCACAACGCGGGCAGCTACCCAGGCACGGCGCTGTACTACACGGACATCAAGCAGTACGAGCAACACGCCGGCCAGAAGATCCCTCCGAACAGCCCCGTGCCATCGCAATCGGGAACCACCTTGCAGAGCGACTGGTTCTGGAAGAAGGCGTATCCCACGGCGGAACTGGCATCGGCGAAGACGATCGTCGAAGAGTGGCTGAAGCCGTTCAACGATAACCACTGCAATCTCATCCTCAACGTCGCGCCCAACCGCGATGGACGCTTCGACGACAACGCCGTGGCCCGGCTGGCCGAGATCGGCCAGCTCTGGAAGAACCCCGGTCCCGCACCGAAGATCGGCCGCTCGGTCACCATCACCACACCGGACCTTGCGGCTGGCCGGCCTGCCTGGGCCAGCGCAAGCGACGAAGCGGTCGGTCCCGACCAGGCCTTCGACGATAACTTCCGCACCTACTGGCTTGCCGATCGCGGCAAGGAAGACGCATGGATCGAGGTGCGCTTCGATGCACCCGTGTCGTTCAACACGGTGTCGATCGTGGAGCCGCTGCATGTCGAAGACTACGGCGACACGAGCCGCATCGCGTCGTACGCGGTCGAGGTGGAGCGCGATGGCCGCTGGATCGCCCTCGCCTCCGGCACAACGCCTGCGCCCTATCAGTTCCATGAGCTGCCGCGCAGCGTTGCCCAACGGGTCCGCCTGAGGCTGAGCGGCCGTCAGCCGGGCATCACGGAATTCGGGCTCTACGACGAACCTCGCGCCTGAAACACGCCCCCATCACGACTTGGGAACCCGGGACTTGCCACCATTTTTAGGTATCGGGGCAACGCCCGGGAGGTGAACCATGGCGACCGGATGGGCGGGCGACACCGCCGTACAGGATCAGATCGACGCCACCATCGAGGACGCGGTCAAGCGCGCGCGCAGCCAGCTCGCCAAAGGGCCGAGCCTGGAGCGCTGTGAGGAATGCGACAAGCCAATACCGGAAGCACGGCGCAAGGCCGTGCCCGGGGTCAGGCTTTGCGTGGCCTGCCAGGAAGCGGCGGACCGCGATGCCGCCGCTTTCAGTGGCTACAACCGCCGCGGCAGCAAGGACAGTCAGCTCCGCTGATGTGTCGCGGGGGTGCGTCGGGTCGTCCGCGAGCGCGATGTCGATAGCGTGCCGCATAGCCGCCAGGGCGGCCTCAGCCGTCGAAGCCGTTCTCCCCGATGGCCTCGACCAGATAGGACACGAACGACGCGATCCGGGCCGAGATGGCTGTATTGCGGTAGTACACCGCATTGATCGGTTGGCGGAACGCTACCGTCTGCTCCGGTAGCACCTGGACAAGCCGCTCCGCCTCACGATCGACGCGCGTCATGAAGTCGGACAGGCAGACGATGCCATTCCCCTCCAGCGCGAGCTGGCGCAGGGTCTCGCCGCTGGACGACCCGATCGTCGGCTTGATGTGGACCGGTTGGCCCTGCCCATCCAGCAGAGGCCATTCGTTGAGCGAGTCGGGTTCGGTGAAGCCCAACAGGCTGTGCTTGGCGAGGTCCGCCACATGCTTCGGCGTGCCATGGCGACGCAGGTAATCTGGACTGGCGAGGCAACGGATCTGGCTCGTCGCGATCGGACGCGCGTGCAGGGTGGAGTCCTTTAACCGCCCGATCCTCAGGGCCACATCGGTACGGCGCTCCAGCAGGTCGATGTAACCCTCGCTGCTTTGCAACTCCAGCGCCACATCGGGGTATCGCTCCCGATATCCGGCAATCAACGGCACCACCACGTGCAGCATGAACGGCGATGCGGCATCGACACGAAGCCGCCCGGCAGGCCGGGCGCGGCGCGAGGCCATCTGCTCCTCGGCACTTTCCACCGCGGCCATGATGTCACGGGCGCGCTCGAGGAACACCTCGCCCTCGTCGGTGAGTTCGAGGCGCCGCGTGGTTCGCCGCAGCAGCGTGGTGTTGAGCTTCTGTTCCAGCCTGCCCAATGTGCGGCTCGCCGCCGATACGGTCTGGTCGAGTTGCTGGGCCGCGCTGGTGATCGACCCCGTATCGACCACGGCAATGAAGTTCTGAATTTCGTCGAGCGTGATGTTCATCGTTGCGCACAGGCCAAGTATGTGTCGCTTATATCCCGCTTCGAGCGCAAGGATAAAGGCGAGACCACCCCATCCCAGAGCATTACGCAATTTTTACATGCGCTCGGTCCGTCCGTGAGAGGCTGGTCTTAGAGAACGATGCGGGCCAGTCGAGTGCCAGCATCCACGGGGAATTCGCCCTGGCCTCTGGTCAGATGGAGAATTCCCTATGAATACCCTGCCCCATGCACGCAGGTTCCGCGTGCCTTGCACCGACCGTACCGGTCTTGCCTTGATTGCCGAGGTCACCGCCACGCGCGAGCACACCAGTTGGTTCTGGCATGCCGTTTTCCCAGGCACCGGGGTGCCTCCGGCGGAGATCCTCGGCGCATCGCGTTCGTTCGACGAGATTGCCACCGACATCTGCAAACGCGTAAGCACGCTGCAGGCGGTGGGCGCGGTGATCGAAGAGAGCGGGGAAGCGGACCTCGATGGCCTGAGCGCGAACGGCTGAAGCAAGCGGAATCGCCGCAACCATCCGAGCGCTAGTCAGCCCCGCCGGCCCGCCAACCAGAACGCGAGATTCCTGACGTAGCGGTGGGTCGAACGCAGCGCTTCCGGATGGCGACGCATGCCGTCGCCCGGCGCCTCGGAGACGAAGGAGGGGCACCCGGCCGCCGTGTCCCAGTTGTAATCGACGAAATGATGAAAGGTCGATTCCGCGATGGCAGGGCCGCCTGCGTCGGAAGGCTCGAACGCGACGACAAGATTGAAATCCCGCCCGCTGATCTTGCTACGCCCTTTCAGAATCACGCGGCTACTCGCATCCCCGGCCGGTGCATCGACCGCGCCCTCGTGCGGATGGGATGGCAGGAACGCAATGACGCCGGACGGCGACTCGGGATCGCGCAGCACCGGATGCACGTCGCCGACCGCGTCCACCTGCTGGAAGTCGCCGTTGGCACCGGAGTGATAGTTCGGCCAGGAAATATCGGCGGTCGCCATGTCGTCACGACACTGCCGACTCGCATCGGGATCCAGGTTGTGCGTGTGGAAGTGATGGGCCGCGCCGATACCGGCCAGCCCGCAGATGGAACTGCCAAGGTCCATATGGTCGCGCGTCACCATCAGCCCGCCGCCACGACGGCGGAACTCGCTCAACCCGGCGCAGTCGTCGGCGGTCAGACCGTTGCCGGTGTCGACTGCGAACAGCCATACCTGTCGAACATCGCTGTCGGGAAGCGTAGAGAGCACCGGGTCGGGCGCGCCGAGTGCTGCGCGGTTTCGCGCTGTGACCCGGAAGGCCGCTGCGCCGTCCTCATCGACAAGGCTCTCCAGGAACGCTTTCAGAAGGCTGAAACGACCGATGTGCCAGTCGTCGCTGTCGCCTTCGATGGTGGTTTGCAGGAGGATGTGTTGCATGGGCATGGCCTTGAGGGACGTGATCCAGTCCAATCTAAGCAGGCCATCGTTTCGCTGGCTTGTACATAGGACGCGGCGTCGATCGCCTCTTGCGACCCAGCGACGCGCCCATCTTTCTGTCAGCCACCCATCGGCGAACAGATCTCGACGACGATGCCGTTCAGGTCACGCACGTGACCGACGCGCTGGCCCCAGGGCTTTTCCTCCATGGGACGGATGACCGATGCGCCATGTTTCACAGCATGCGCGTATGCCGCGTCGGGCGCGTCGGTGACAAACGCGATTTCCATCGGTGGGGCGAGCTTGGTCGGCGTCGCGTTATCGATCGTCAGCCCATTGGCTGTCGCCATGGACTCGTGCGCGAAGGCCAGTGCGGTCATGCCGGTTTCGAGTTCGGCGTACATGCCGGACTCGTGCAGAAAACGGCAATGCAGGCCAAACGCCGCTTCGTAGAAGGCGACGGCTGCCGGAACGTCAGGAACGTAAAGAATGGTGTAGCCGAAGCGCATGGCGGGCTCCCCGTGAAGGTCAGCCCGCATGGTAAGCGCCGCTCGACGGCGACGCTTGAATCAATCGGCCAACGATCCGAGCGGCATCGTCACGAGGGTGACGGGTAGTCGCTGCCCCGGGGTGAAGCCACCGAAGCGTTGGCATTCGCGCGTCAGGTGGGCCTGGTCGCTGTAGCCGCAGGCGGCGGCAACGTCGGCCAGCATGGGGGCGGGTTTCGCGCTCATGAGTCGCATGGCCTTATGGAAACGCAGTATGCCGGCGAATGTCTTCGGCGGCAGGCCGATCGCTTGTCGCACGTGACGGCGCAAGGTGCGCTCAGGCGTGCCCGTTATCGATGCCAGTTCGCTGATCGCGACCGTGCCTGCACTGTGATGCAGTCGTTCGATAGCGATGCGCGCTGCGTCCGGCAAGGCGGCCGCCATCGCGGCACGTCGCAGCGCAAGGGCACGAAATGCGTCGCGTATCTGCGGCAAGCCGCGCGCCTGCATGAGATCACCCAAGTCATCGCCGAGCGCAGTGAGCACGTCATCGCCGCGCAGCGCGGCATCGGCCACACGCGAGGGTACGACGCCCAGGCAGGCACCGAATCCAGGCGAGTAGCGCGCGCCGATAAACCATTGATCCTTTTCCACGGGAAGGCGGCTCGGTCGACTCGATGCACCAATAATCGCGACCGAGACCACTCGCTCCTCGCCAGCCACCGTAACGTCGCAGCGCGCAACGAGGTCCAGGCGCCCGTCTGGCAACACCACGTAGGTTCCGGGCGAAAGGATCGATGTCTCCCACAACGCTTCGATGACCGCGTCTGGAGCATCGTCGCAGGCAGGTTGTTCAATGTAGCGATAGCGCATGCGCGACCTGGGTGGCTGAATGCACGAAGCTTAGCTTTGGACGATTCATCTGTCCCGCAACAATCGTCGCCGATGGTTCCTTTGCTAACTGCCCAGGCCGCGCATGGCATGGTTCAAACCATCGCGTGGAAGACTCAATGCTTCTGACGATGAATATCCGAGCTGTTCCGGTTGAGCGACTTGTTGAGATTGTGCTGCTCGCGCTTGGTCAGGTGACCATTGTGCGCTGCCTCGTCACGACTCTCGCGCTGCGCGATATTGGCATCGCGGGTTTCGTCGCGCGCTGCCTGCCGGGCATTCATCGTGCCATTGGCTTCGCCGTTCGCGACCCGATCCTGCTGGTTATCCAATCGCTGATTGACCTCGTTCACTCGCGGGTGCCCCGGCACCGGCGTGGCGTCCTGCGCGAAAGCCGGGCTCGCAGAGACAAGGGCAGTGCCAAGAATCATGCCAAATACGGCGAATGCAGATCGGGTCGTCATCGGTCGGTGCCTCGTGTGGCGTGGATGGTAGGCGCGTAACGAGGTATATCCCTGCCGGTTGACGAGAGGACCAACTATCCAGCGGCGCGGTTAAGGTGCCGGTTATGACGCGCGGCAGCATCGTAGGCGCCCATGGTCGAGTGGGGTCGGCCCGAAAGCGGGGCAGCTTTTTGGACGATCGCGGCGTTGCAATCTATTGTCCGAAATCGAAGTGACGCGGATGCTCGACGTTAAGTACGACGGCCGGTCATTTGTCCCGTATCAACGGCAGTACGCGCTCGCGAAGCACCTTGTACTCGGCATCCACCACTGCCTGGTTCGGGTCGTGGCCGGACTGTTCCAGCAGCACCCAACCTTTCTGCGGTGCAGTGATCGACTCGTAATAACGGCGGGCCAGTTCCGGGGGCGCCAGCAAATCATGTGCGCCTTCGACGAAGAACACGGGGATGGCGAAGTCCGTGCCCAACTTGGGCAGGTTCACTTGTGACAGCATGCCGTCGCCATGCATGCCAACGAAGTTGAGGAACGAGTAGTCCTCGCCGGCTTCGTAGTCGGCTTCCGCTTTATTCGTCGTATAGGCGGGAGCGCGGCGCCAGCTATCGGGCGGCGGCACGGTGACCTTTGCATCGTACTTGCGAATGATCCGGCGGACCTTGCCGAAGCTGCGTGGGTCGGTCCACGGCGGTGACCCGACCTGTGTGAGTACCGAGAGGGAATCCTTGTCGTTTGCGGCGGTCGCCAGAGCAACGAGCTTCTTGTAGCTCTCCGCCTGGGCTTCCTCGGAATTGACGATCTGGGACGTGCCCACGTAAGCGTAGAAAAGCTCCGGGTGTGACTTCGCCATGTAGACGGCGAGAATCGAACCCCACGAGCTACCCCACAGGATGACCTTCCGCTTTCCATAGCGCTTGGCGAGGTAAGCGGCCAGTTCGTTGCCGTCCTGGGTCATCCGCTCGATGGTCAGCTTCTCGTCGGGAGCCGGTGGGCTGCGCCCGTAGGTCATGCCGGCGCCGCGTTGATCCCACTGGACAACGATGAAGTCGCGGTATCCATCACCGTAGATGCTGTCGGAAAGGCCACTGAGCGGATTACCGGGGCCGCCACTGATGAAGAGTAGAACGGGATTGGCGCAGCTATCTCCCTTGGCTGTCACCCATTGCTCGATGCCTCCGATGACGACGTAGCCCGACTCGTCCACCTTCGAGGGTTTGCCCTTGCACGATGGCGAGAGGCTAACGGCGCTCCCCTTGGGCGCTTCGGCACAGACCGCAAGAGAAGGCCCCACCGCCATCGCCAGCCCGAAGACCAGCGCGATCCACTTCGTCATCCGATGTCCCCTGTGTCGCGGCCGACCGCGCGTTCCGTCGGACAGTGCCTGATTGCCGCGGCGCTGTCATGCGCCTTGTGGCGATCGCATCCCGCTTCTACCTCCCGTGCATCGGCCGGGGGACTACCGAGGGAAAAGATGCAGGGCGGCATATTGAAGAAGCATGATGGTCTTGCCGTCGCGGATCGTTCCCGAAGCGATCATGCCAAGCGCCTCGTCGATATCGACTTCCATCACGGCGATGTCCTCACCCTCGTCTGCGTTGCCGCCGCCAGCGGTGGTGCGGTCGCCGGGTTCGTATTCGCACACGAAGAAGTGCAGGCGTTCGGTGACCGACCCCCGGGCTCATGAAGGCATCGCCGAGGTGGATGAAACGGACGATGTGTTGGCGCCGTACTATGCGGCCGGGCTTTCGATCGTTACTTTGTCAGGAGTGCGTTCGGCTTAGAGCGCAAATAATGACGGAGACGGCGCTGTAGTCGTCGGTCCACCGTCACCGCGAATGCTACTGAGCCGCGCGCCTCTTGAGCCGCTGTGCATAAAGCACCTCATCTGCGCGAGCAACGACAACGGCCACGGGCTCTCTGGGCTCAGCCTTTGCCCACCCGGTACTCACGCCAATGCCTCGCTGCGCCGCTTTGGTCTGAATGTCGGCGCTCAATGCCGGCAGGCGAAGCGGGTCACTGACCACCAGCAGAAACTCGTCGCCGCCTAAACGCACCACCGCGTCCTCGTTACGGCAACAGTCGCTGAGAAGCGTCGCTGTGGCGATGAGGATTTCGTCGCCACGTGCATGCCCGAAGGAGTCGTTGATGGCCTTGAAGTGGTCCAGATCCAAAACCACGCATCCCCATCGGCGACCGTTCGCGACCCACTGCTCCAACTGTTCCAGATAGCGGCGATTGAACGCCTTGGTAAGCGGATCGCGGGTAGACCACTCGACCAACAGGCGTTGATAGCGATGTTCTTCGGTGATGTCCTGGGCACTGCCGAGGACATAGGGGCCCTCGGTGCTGTCCTCTCTCAGGTTTTGGTATCGCCAATAGCGTTGGCCGCCATCTGCCGCTTCCAACTCCATCACACCCGCGTCCATACCTTGTGTGGCGATTCGTTGCAGATAGTCGGCGAACCCAGCCCGCCGCCGCGCAGGCATAAACTCCGTCAGCGAGCGGCCCAGCATCTGGTGGACGGCATAACCGAGCGAGTTCGCAGCGGCCGGGTTGACGGACAGGAGGACGCCCTCCAGGTCATGCGTGCAGATCAGGCTCAAGGAATACTCGAAAAGTTGCCGAAAACGTCGCTCGCTGGCCTGCAGCGCTTCGAGCGCGCGCCGCCGATCGGTGACGTCCTGTATGGCACCGGCCAGGCGCACCGGCCGTCCGTCTTTCGTTTCCCGCGCACCGACGGTACGCACCCAGATGCGCCGACCTCGTGCGGTCACGAGCGGGAGCTCCAGATCCCACGGTTCGCCTTCGGCCAGACATCGTTCGACGGCCTTCTGAATGACAAGACGTGCCCCCGGCGGGTAGAACGACAAAGCCTCGTCAAGCGGCGGAACGTAGTCGGCGGGTACCTCATGGATCGCACACGTCTGCTCCGACCAGCGCAACGCATGCGTGACCAGGTCGAGTTCCCACCCGCCGACACGCGACAGCTTCCCGGTGCGCTGCAGGAACTGCTGGCGCTCGCGCAATTCGGTTTCGAGCGCCTGCGAGGTCGTCGCCAGTCGACGAGCCTCCGCGGCTTCGTGCTCCGCCCGGTCACGCTGCTCCATCAATTCCAGGCGGCTCTCCAGGGCCAACGACGCAGCCTGGGCCAAGCGAGCCAGCGCCTCCCGTTGCCCATCCGTCAGCGTGCCTGGTACTGGGCCAAGCACGCACAGTGATCCGACGGTCGCGCCGTTACTGGTTCGGATGGGGAAGCCCGCGTACGCGCGGATGCCCGGTTCGCCCGTCACCATCGGGTTGTTGGCGAAACGTGGGTCCGTCCGGGCGTCATGTACCTCCACGGGCCGGCTATCGGTCACCACGTGGTGGCAGAACGCCACGTCGCGCGGGGTCGAGGACACGCCCGGCAAACCGTGGTTGGCCTTGAACCACTGCCGATGCTGGTCCATCAGGCTCAGTAGGGACATCGGCATGCCGGTGATCGCTGCAGCCGCCTGGACCAGGGCGTCGAAGAGCGCTTCCGGCGCCGTGTCCAGCACGCGCAGTTCGTGGAGTCGCCGCAGTCGTTCGTTCTCGTTCAAAGGCTACGCGCGCTCAGACGATAGGAGTGATGAACGTCGCAGCAGACAGCCCGTCGGTCAAGCGCCGAGTTAAGCATACGTGCGCGCACCAAATGACACCTCAGTTCGCAGTTCCTTCCGACAAGGCCTTTCGCCTGCTTCACGGTGTTGCGGGTGGTACCGGGTTCTATAAGCTTGGCGGTATGAATACCGAATCCACAGACGATTTGCACGGCACGCTTCAGCTTGAGCCCAGGCAGATACCGCTTCCAGCCTCGATCAGTCCAGCCGCCAGGGCTTGGATGGGCAAACAGATCACCAGTGAAGGTGTCGCTCGTCATGCATTGATGAGCTTGCCCGAAGTGACGGACCACTCAGGATGGAAGCGTCTGCAAGCCATGTCGGCTGCGCTATATGCAGAAATGCTCGCGGGCAAGCACGGCGCAGCAGGTGCCCCGTTGCAAACCATCCGCGAGGGGGCGACGACGATGCACGTTGCCCTGCCTTCCCATCCGAAGAGCGACGCCGTGTATCTCGATGTGCATGGCGGCGCTTTGGTGTTCGGGGAAGGCGAGCCCTGCCGCGTAGGTGCTCAGCAGCAAGCGGAGCTGCATCGCCTGGTTTGCTATGCGGTCGATTATCGCGTGCCTCCGGACCACCCCTATCCGGCTGCTCTCGAAGACTGTCTCACAGCGTATCGATTTCTCCTGGCGCGGTACCCCGCGGAGGCCATCGTCGTAGGTGGCCGATCTGCTGGCGGCAACCTTGCAGTAGCCATGTTGCATAGAGCACGCGATGAAGGCTTGCCGATGCCATCCGGACTGGTGTTGCTGTCGCCGGAAGTCGACTTGACCGAATCGGGCGACAGTTTCCAAACGAACCGCGACCTGGACGTCGTACTGCCCCGTTCACTGATGAAGCAGAATCTCCTCTACGCGGCCGGTCACGATCTGGCGCACCCTTCTCTGTCGCCTCTATTCGGCACGTTCGAAGACTTTCCTCCGACGTTCATTCAGTCGGGGACAAGAGACTTGCTGCTGTCCAACGCAGTGCGGCTCCATCGCGCACTACGGCAAGCCAAGGTCGCTGCGGAGCTGCACATATTCGAGGGTATGCCGCATGGAGGGTTCGGGGGCGGCACGCCTGAAGACGACGACTTGGCGGGAGAACTCACAAGCTTTGTTGATGGCTGCCTTGCGCTCAAGAAAACAGAAGAAGATGAGCGGGAACCTAGCTTGAAGGTGTGGCGCGAAATCTGCCGTCCCGTCATTTAAAGTGTGGGAACCAGAGTCGCAAATTCTGTAAGAATAGGCCGCTCGAACCCTGAGGCGTACGGTGCGGTAGTCAGCTCGTTCTGCTAGCTATCCGCACGTTGCTCGGCTACCGGGGTGCGCTATGCGGCGCAATGGTCAAGGTAGTCCCCGGCCGGAGCGATGTTCTGCTCGTAGGCACAGGTTAGACTCACATTGCCGCCGGCACGAGGCGGTTCAAAGGGGATCACATTGGACGTTACATTTCGTCTGGGAGAGGCATGTCAGCTTTGCATCGGCTTGCAGCGTAGAGAGATGCAAGCCGAGGTGCACGTATGAGTGCGGTGCGCTTTCCGTTGACGACTCGATTGAGAGCGGCGTGGAAGCTTTTGCTGGCCGCCGTGGAGTGGCTCACTGCCACAGTGGACTACAGCGACGCTCTTGAGCCACTAACGCCCATCCTTCTCGATCCGGCCGCGTCCGAAGGCTACGAGCGTGAGCTGGCCGTGGCGCTTACCAACCCACTAGTGCGCAACGTCGCCATTACCGGCGGCTATGGGGCAGGCAAGAGCAGCCTGATCCGAACGTTCAAAGAACATCATCCCGGACTAACATACGCTTCCGTGTCGCTGGCGACCTTCCGGAAAGACCGCGTCGTCGCGTCCACCGCGGACGAGTCTGATCACGCGAGCGCCGAAGAGCCGAAGGTCAACGTCGCTGAACTCATTGAGCGCATCGAAGAGACGATCGTTCAGCAGCTGCTATACGCGGTTCCGGCAAAGAAGCTGCCGCGCAGTCGTTTGAAGCGCATCGTGCAGGCCTCTCGCGGGCGGGCGGCGTTTGCGACGCTATTGATCCTTTTGGGCGCAGTGGCGGCTTCGCGCCTATATCTGCCCTTTGCCCACCCTTCAAAGGATGTGCAGCCCGATTGGCTGATGAGTGCACTGGCATGGGTGCCTGCCACGTCCGCGCTCTTAGTTGCCCTAGCGGTGGCTACGGCTTTAATTTACGCGATCGCCAGATCACTTTCGCTCCTCAATATTGACGGTTGGTCAATTAAGGGCGGTAAAGTGGAAACGGTGCATCACGGCTCGGTGCTTCACAAGAACGTAGATGAGATCCTCTATTGCTTTCAGAACAGTTCAATCGACGTAGTCATCGTCGAAGACCTCGATCGGTTCGGCGTACAGGACGTGTTCTTCCGGCTTAGAGAAATCAACGCGATCATCAACGAGGCGCCACAAATCACGCGTCCGGTGCGATTCGTCTATGCCCTTAACGACGAACTGTTTGCCGGAAGTGAGAAGACAAAATTCTTCGACGTGGTGGTGCCCGTCGTGCCGGTTATCAACAAAGAAAACTCGCACGCGAAGATGATCGAATTGCTTCGAAAGCGCAAGTTCGGTGGCGAGACCTATGCCAGCAAGTTGAATGCGGAGCTAGTCGAAACAGTGTGCTATCGCATCGATGACATGCGCCTTGTAAAAAACATTGTCAACGAATTTCACATATTCGCACGCATCATGCTCAAGACGATCCGGCTTGATTGGGACAAGTTGTTTGCGATGATCGTGATCAAGAATGTTCATTCTGATCAGTACTGGGGTCTGAGTAAGCGTCAAGGGTTCGTCTACGAGCTGGTCGCCGGCTATGCGGAATGGCGAAGCAAGCAGGTGGCTGTTGTACGAGCTGAGATGGCCGTCCTCGAGAATAGGCTTACGAAGAAGAATGAGGATGTGGCGCGGAGCATTCTAGAACTACGGATAATTGCCTGGTATCACCTTCAGAGCCGAGCCAATACCACCACGGCGGCGACACTCATTCAGAAAGAAGGCTCGAACTTCAGCCTGCCCGACTTTCTTACGGATGCCGTCTTCGACAGCTTTGCAGAGTCCACTGCAGCCCAATACCTTCTGCACCAGAACGGAGCAAGAATTAGCCAGGCGTTACGCTTGTCCGACACCCTCCAGGAGATGGATTATTCGGCGCGACTCGCCGCCATCAGCATCGATGATGAAGCCACCCGGGCGGACCTGACATCGAAGGCGCGATACTGCGACGACCTGCAACGTATGCCACTCGCGCAGGGCATGCGATCGGGCTATCAAGAGAGCTACGCTGAGAGACTCGCAAGCTACGAAACGATCAAGTATCTCTTAGTCGCCGGCCATTTGGATCAGGATTATCCCGACTATATTGGGCACTTCTACGGTCATACTATCGGTCGCGAAGATATGAATCTCCTTTTGGCGCTCCGTCAAGGGGATGAGTGCGACGTTGACACGCCCATTGAAGAGCCTGCAAGGCTACTGAAAAAGCTTCGCTTGGAAAATATCGACCAGGGTCGCGGCATCATGACGGACCTTATTGGCTATCTGTGTCAGTCGTACGTATCGGACGTTCAAGGCGCTTACTCTCCGTACCTTCAGAGGGTATTGCATGACGGTGGTGAGTACATTGATCGCTTCGCGCAAGTTGTGAATCGGCTAATTGCACGCGGTGATGGACATAGCCTCGCCCGGGCGATGTTTGACCTTAAATCGACGTTGTTTGCCGCTGTACTGAACGGGGCCTCATTTCCCGATCAAGCAGCAGAGCAAGCATTCATTACCACGACCCTGGACACCCTCAGCCTTAATGAGGTAAGGCGCCTAGGGGAGGACGGTGGGTCGATAAGAAATGCTGTCGAAGCGCTCACCGACGTTTCTCTGTTGGTCCCCAAGCTCACTCGGCCGGCCGGGGGTTGGCTATGGATCAAGGCGGCTACAATCCGATTCTATAACCTAGGTCCGGCAACTAATAAGGACGTCTTGGCTTCGCTGATTGCATCGAATTCCCTGTCTCCGTCGTTGAAAATGCTGCGCCTGATCGCGTCGAAGGCGGAGGTGTCATTCGACGACGCTTACTCCATCGCGTTGCGCGACGTGCTTGTCACTGGCATTGACGGTGTTGATAACTTTGTGAAAAGACACGCGGAAGACATCGTACGTACGCTGCTCAGTCAGCCAGGCGATCTCGTGGAGGATTCCGCATCGGCCCTACTTGCCTTACACATGATTGAAAGCAACGTCGATCTTTCTGTCGCCTACTTTGATCGAACAAAATGCACGTTTGCCTCGCTGGAGCAGCTGCCAGTGAGGCTCTGGCTCGCGGCTATACAATCCGACCGGATTACTGACCGACCTGACGCGCTACGTCGTCTTGAGGCTGTTATGGAAGCTTCGGAGTCATCAGATCAAGTCGACATAGATCAAGTCGACATTCGAGCGGTGCTTTCGGCATACGCTGCCATGCATGTAAACGATCTGTTTAAAAGCCTTTGGCGACATGACGTAAGTGACCGGCGTCTCCAGTCATGGATACTCACAGAGGCAAATCTCGCGGATGGCGTCGCTGCGAAGCTGCTCTCAACCACGTTGATCGAGGACCCTAGCCTGCTTACGGAGGAGGTGACCGATTCAAGACTTCAGACGCTTGCTGCACTTGAGTGCCTTGTGCTTTCGCCGGAGCTTTGGGCAGTCGTGCTCGACCGATCCCCAAGTGTGCAGGTCAACTATCTTTCGCCGCATTGGGATAAGGTCCGCCACTCGCAAATTGAGGATTCAATTCCGTTTGATACTATCGAACGGCTATACGTTGGCGGAATTGTTGACGTTGAGGATGCCGTCCGCATTCTTTCCAACGTCGACGAAACGGTAATTGCCGCCTCACCGACGGCTCCAGTGGTCTTTGCGCGACTTGCAAGGGATGCATCCGTCGCGCGTGTGAGCTTCCCAAAAGTGCTTTCGCGGTCCGTATCGCGCTTGATGTCGTCGGACACACTCTCACCGGACGAGTTGCGGTACCTTTTGACACAGGGCATTCCCGAAATGACGTGGGGCGAGATTGCCGCAGTGCTTCAGCGCATTGGCGGTGGCTTGGCGCAATTGCATCCAGGGCGTACCTTTGTCGTGGCATTGGAACCTGGTGTCGCCGAGATTCTGGTGGCTCTCGACAAGCGCGGCTATCTATCCTCTTCGCCGGAGCTAGAAGAGGGCCACGCTAGGGGACGCATGCGTCGAAAGGTTATTTGACCGACGCAACGCACGAGTTGCCGCCCTGCCTCATCGCCGAGATACATTGGGCGCCACATCATCTGAGCTGGTGTCCAATTCCAGGGCGCTCAGCACGGTTTCAGTTGTGCTCCCCTCTGCTTCGAAACCGTGTCCTGCCGATCTCCGATGGTCCCCGGGAACAGATCGAAGGCGCGCATGAGAACCTATTCGGGTGACGCTTGTCGGCAGCGCTATACCTACGCTGTCGAATCAGGTCCGATGTACTCGGATGCCTCTCTTACGACGTGAGGCACCCGTTCTTCGACAGTTCTCGCGTTGCTTCATCCAACGTGACATGGCGACATGGTTGTAGCTATTGATAGCGATAACCTGCGTCCGCGCCGCCAAATGATGCGTATCCCACGGATCTCATGAGTGCGGAACAACAAGGACCGGGGAGTCCGACTTGGTGCTACTTTGCCCTGCGTCTGTCATCAGCGCAGCGCGATACGGTTTTAACTGATTGACGTATTGGACAGTTTTGTCCCGCGTACGCCGTAGTCGGGCAGGTGCGATCCATCAATGCAGATTTGCCCACCGAGTCGTCAAACGCCACCCAATTGCACCCCGCCCCCCAACTCCCTACATTGGTGCAATGCATGCACCCGAACAGATCGATTTGCTGACGTTGCTGGGCACGGGTTTGGCCGTGCTTGGGTCGGATGGCCGCGTGCTGTGGCTCAATCCGGCGCTGGGCGAAATGCTGGATGTGGGGCCGCGGACGGCGGTGGGGCAGGACTTTTCGGTGCTGTTGCGAGCGCCTGGTTTCGCGGCGCAGCTGGCACGGACCGTGGCGGAGCGGCATGCCTTCAATCTGCGTGGCGCGACCTTCGGCGTGGCGCGCGGGCGGGAATTGTTGGCGGATCTCACGCTGCAATCGATCGATGGCGATCGGGTGCTGGTCGAGGTGCATCCGCTGGCGTCCGATCTCGCTACGGCGGGTACGCCGTTGTCAGCGACCTTGCGAGGTTTCGCGCATGAGGTGAAGAACCCACTGGCCGGCTTGCGCGGGGCGGCGCAGTTGCTTGAGCGTCGCGTTGCGGATGACGATCTCCGGCAATTGGCGGGGATGGTGATTGCCGAGGCGGATCGGTTGGCGGCGCTGGCGGATGGTCTGTTGCGTCACGGCGGCGTCGCTCGGCTCGCACCCGTCAACGTGCATGAATTGCTGGAACGGCTGGAAAGCATCGTCGCTGCCGAAGCCGACGCGCCGGTAGTACGCCACGATTACGACCCGAGTCTCCCCGATACGATCGGCGATGCCGACCGTTTGCTGCAGGTGTTGCTCAACCTCACGCGCAATGCCATCGAAGCGGGAGCTGGCACGCTGATCCTGCGCACGCGCGTCGAACATGGTGCGCGACTCGGCGACCGTACCGTGCGTGCGGCATTGCGCGTGGACGTAATGGACGACGGCCCCGGCGTGCCGGACGACCTGCGCGACACCTTGTTTCAGCCGCTGGTCTCGGGGCGTGCGGACGGCACGGGCCTCGGCCTTGCGCTGTCGCGCGAGATCGCCATCGAGCACGGCGGCGACCTGCGCTGCACGAGCCGGCCTGGCGAAACGATCTTCTCGCTTTACCTTCCCATGGAGCGGTCATGACCGAGATATGGATTGCCGACGACGATCGCGGCGTTCGCTTCGTGCTTGCGGAGGCCTTGCGTGATGCAGGCCATACCGTGCGCGAGTTCAGTGCGGGCGATGCCGTGCGTGCGGCGTTGACCGAGGGTCGGCCCGGGCTGCTCGTCACGGACGTTCGCATGCCGGGTGAGGATGGTCTGCGTTTGCTCGAAGATCTGACCCGGCGAAACATCGGCCCGGTCATCGTCATGAGTGCGTTTACCGACGTCGCGACGACCGCCGCCGCGTATCGCGCGGGTGCGGCGGACTATCTGGCGAAGCCCTTCGATCTCGATCACGCGGTGGAAACCGTGGAGCGTGCGCTTGCCGCAGCACGCGAAGAGGTCGTGGTTCCGGCGCAACGTCCGGACGCACACGCGTTGCTCGGCGAAAGCGTGGCGATGCGCGAAGTGTTTCGCCTTATCGGGCGCGTGGCCGCGAGCGATCTCAATGTGTTGATCACCGGCGAGACGGGCACGGGCAAGGAATTGGTGGCTCGCGCGCTGCACGACGAAAGCGCGCGGCGCGGTAAACCGTATGTTGCGTTGAATACCGCAGCCATTCCGTCGGAGTTGTTGGAGAGCGAGCTGTTCGGCCACGAAGCGGGCGCCTTCACGGGCGCCACGCGCCGGCACGCCGGACGCTTCGAACAGGCCGAAGGCGGCACGTTGTTCCTGGACGAAATCGGCGATATGCCGTTGGCCTTACAGACGCGCTTGCTGCGCGTCCTGGCGGGCGGCGAGTTCTATCGCGTGGGCGGCCGTGAGTTGATGCACGGCAACGTACGCATCATCGCCGCCACGCATCAGGATCTCGATGAGCGCGTCGCTGCCGGGCAGTTCCGTGCGGACCTCAAGCATCGCTTGGATGTGGTGCGAATTGCCTTGCCGCCATTGCGCGAACGGCGCGGCGACGTGCCGCTGCTGGCGAAGCACTTCCTGGCGCAGGCGGCGGCGGAATTGCACCTGCCGCCGAAGCGCTTCTCCCGTGGCGCGATGAAGCTGATCGAGCAGCGCGACTACCCAGGCAACGTACGGGAACTGGAAAACCTCTGCCGCCGTCTCGCGGTCATCGCGCCCGGTCCGGAAATTCAGCCGGGCGACCTCGGCGCATTGCCATCCCGTACTTCGCGCGGCAGCGATTGGACGGATGCATTGCGCCTTTGGGCGCAGGATGCCCTGGCGCAGGGCGAGGAAGATATTCACGCACGTGCTCGCGATGCGCTGGACAAGACCTTGCTGCAGGCCGCGCTGCTCGCCAACGAGGGCCATCGCCAACACGCCGCCGCGGCGCTCGGCGTCGGCCGCAACACGCTTACTCGCAAACTCGGTGCGTCGCGCAAGCGTCGCCCCTCCAACGGATAACGCCATGTCTCTTGAGATTCGCCGCGCGGCACCCGACGACGCCGACGCCATCGCCGGTTGGAACATCGCCATGGCCTGGGAGACCGAGCAAAAGCGTCTCGATCCGGACACCATCGGACGCGGCGTACGTGCGGTGTTCGACGAACCGCGGCGTGGGTTTTATCTCGTGGCGGAGTGGGAGGGCGTAGCCGTGGGCTGCCTGCTCGTCACTTACGAGTGGAGCGATTGGCGCTGCGGCGATTTCTGGTGGGTGCAGAGCGTCTACGTTGCGCCGGAAGCGCGGCGCCACGGGGTGTTCCGCGGTATGTACGCGCACGTCAAGGCGATGGCTGAGGGCGCGGGTGCGGTGGGGCTACGCCTGTACGTGGAGCTGGAGAACGCGCGTGCCCAGGCGACCTATGCGGGCCTTGGCATGGAACGCTGCCATTACTACATGTACGAGGCGCCGCTCGGCGGTTGAATCGCCATCGTGTTTCAGTCGAGCGCGACGCGTGGATCGCCCATGTCCACCACGGAGATGCGTTCCTCGAATTCGCGGGCAGGCATGGCCTTGCCGAACAGGAAGCCCTGCATCTGCGAGCACCCGACCGAACCGAGGAAGGTAGCCTGGTCCATGCTCTCCACGCCTTCCGCAAGCACCTGTTTGTTCATGCCCTTGCCCATGGTGACGACGGCGCTGACGATGGCCGCACTGTCGTTGTCCCAGGCCACGTCGCGAATGAAGGCGCGATCAATCTTCAAGGTGTCGACGGGGAAATGCTTGAGGTACGACAGGCTGCAATAGCCGGTGCCGAAGTCGTCGAGGCTGAGTGTGACGCCCAGCGCCTTGATCTTGTGCAGCAGCTCGACGATGTGGTCGCCGCCCTCCATGACAGTGCGCTCGGTGACTTCCAGTTCGAGCAAGGTGGGGTGGAGTTTCGTCTCGGCGAGAATCGCCTGCAGCGAATCGAGAAAGCGCGTGTGCTGAAACTGCAGGGCCGACACGTTCACCGAGACCGACAGTGGTCGGTACAGGCGTGTCCATATCTCCGCCTGGCGGCAGGCTTCTCGCAATGCCCATTCGCCGATGGTCACGATGAGGCCGCAGTCTTCCGCCACGGGCACGAATTCCTCGGGCGTGTAGACGTCCTCGCCATTCACTTGCCAGCGGAGCAACGCCTCGGCGCCGACGATGGTGCCCAACTCCACATCCACCTTTGGCTGGTAGTAGAGGGTTAGCTCGTTGCGTGCCAGCGCTTTGCGCAGCGCCACCTCGGTGCGTACGCGTGCCGTGCTGCGTTCGTTCATGCTTGGGTTGAAGAAGCGGTAGCCATTGCGGCCCTGCATCTTCGCTTCGTACATCGCGGTATCGGCGTTGCGCAGCAGCGACTCGGCATCGTCGGCGTCATCCGGATACACGCTGATGCCGATGCTGAAGCTGATCGTCATGGGTGACTTGTCGGGACCGAGGCCAACGGCCTGACTGCAGGCGGCCAGCACCTTTTCAGCCACGTCGCGCGCATCGCCCGCGCTGTCGATGTGTGGCAGAAGCACGACGAATTCATCACCGCCCAGGCGGCTCACGGTGTCGTCGCTGCGCACGGCGCCGCGAACGCGCCGCGCTACTTCCTGCAGCAGCGTATCGCCGGTGGCGTGACCGAGCGAATCGTTGATTTGCTTGAAATGATCGATGTCGACGAACAGCAGCGCGGCACGTTGGTTGCGCCGTGCGGCCACCGATACGGCGAACTCCATGCGTGATGTGAGTAGCGCGCGATTGGGCAGGCCGGTCAGTGTGTCGTGGTGCGCCAGGTGCGCCATCTTGAGCGCCAGCGCGCGCGTCTCGCTTACATCGTGGAACACCACCACGCCGCCGACCACGTTGCCGGCGTGATCGTGGATCGGCGCGGCGGAATCCTCGATCGGGCTGTCGAAACCGTTGCGATGCACGAGGATGGCATCGGTGGTAAGGCCGACGATGCTGTTCTTGCTGACCGCCATGATGAGCGGGTTGGGAATCGGTTGGCGGGTGAGCGGATCGCGCAGGTGAAAGATGTCGTCCATCGGGCGGCCCACGGCCTCGTGACTCGACCAGCCGGTCATCGCTTCGGCGATGGGGTTGAGAGAGGTCACGATGAGCTTGGTATCGGTAGTGATGACCGCGTCGCCGATCGACTTGAGCGTGACTTCCGCCAGCTCGCGTTCGCGGAACAGGGCATCCTCGAAGGCCTTGCGTTCGCTGATGTCCTGCATCTGCGAAATGAAATAGAGCGGCTCACCGTGTTCGTCGCGCACCAGGGATGCACTCAACTCGGCGTGCACGATATGCCCGTCGCGATGCAGGTAGCGTTTTTCCATGTGGTACGAGAGCTGCTCGCCCGTGAGCAGTTTCTCGACCAAGGCGAGATCCGCGGCGAGATCGTCGGGATGTGTGATGTCCTGGAAGGTGACGGACATCAGCTCCCTTTCCGGATAGCCGAGCATCGCGCACAGCGCGTCGTTCACCTGCAACCAGCGGCCGTCCGGCAGGACCAGCGCCATGCCGATCGCGGCATAGCGAAACGCCTGAGCGAAGCGTCGCTCGCTCTCGCGAAGGCGCGCTTCGAGCTGGCGGCGGCCGGAGATGTCGGCGAGAAGAATCGCGACACCGCGCACGGCGTCGAGCTGGTCGAGATCCGGGGAGAATGTGGCCTGCGCATAGTGAATGCCCTCGCTGTCGCGGAGGGCGCGGTCGGCCACCTTGGCGGTGCCGGCGAGCGCGGCCGTAAGCGCGGGCTCGATCTGCGCATAGAGGTCGGCGCCGATCACCTCGTCCACCCGCTGGCCCACGATGTCCGTGTCGGCCATGTTCATCCAGGCGAGGTAGGCGGGGCTGGCGTAGCGGTAGCGCATCGTCGTATCGACGTAGGCGATCATCGCCGGTGCGCGTTCAAGCAGATAAGCGGACCAGTCGGAGGGAGAACCGTTGGTGGGTGGAGGAGATGAGCGCATGCGGCCGCCGGAATGACCTGGGGTCACTGTAATCGCTCACCTCGTCCGCGTATATCGAACGATTCGTGAAAGTGGGGCTCAGTGCAGTGCGGGTGCGGGGGCGGACAGGGCGCCGTCGGCGTCGAGGAGCAGACGTCCCAGCGCGTGCAACTCGCTCGCCGTGCCATATCGCTCCGCCAGTGCGTCGAGCAGCGGGGCCAGCGCGTCCGGTGCCAGCGGGTAACCGTGCGCCAGGACCCGGGCCTTACCGGGCGCCGGCTGCGCGACGGTGATGGCGGCCATGCCAAGGCCCGCCGCTTCATGGGCGTAGAGCATGGGCGTGGACAGGGTCGGATCGGCGTCGGCCACGGCTTCGACCAGATACCCAGCGGTGCTCGCGGGTTGACCTTCCAGGTGCAGCGGCACGTGGTGCGCCGCCAGCAAGGCGGCGTACTGGCGCAGCTCGAAAAGCGTGCCGGCGAACTCATGCACGGGGTTGTCGCGCTGGGTGCCCGCGCGGGCGAACCAGGCGGACGGGCCCGGAATGCCGACGCGGCCTTCGGCGTAATGCAGGGGCAGGCCGCGCGATCCGAGGGCCGTCTCTTCCTGGTACGGCGTCAGTAGCGCGGCTTCGAGCATCGTCCACAGCGGCGCCAGGTTCACGTGCTCGTACTGCACGCAGGTAAGGGCCAGCAGATCGTCGCGGCTGAGGTAGCGGGCATGCTCGAGGCGCATGCCGAGGGTTCGCATGAGGAAGTCGGCCGTGGCCGTGCCGGCCTCGCCGCGGCCCACCAGCTCCACTTCCATGCGGGCGGTCAGCTCCTCGGCCAGGTCGGCGGGCGCCAGGATCATCCACGGCAGCAGGCGCATCGGGCCGCCGACGTAGGCCCGGTCGGGCACCAGCGGCTGGGCGGGCATGCGCCCTTCGTGGGTGCCAAAGGCCACCACGCCACCGGCCGTGGTCACCCGCGGCACGCGCCGGGCCAGTTCGTCCAGGGTGGCAAACACGGGGAAACCGGGGCGAAGGAGTTCGACGCCGTCGAACAGCGCACCGGCGACGGCCAGGCGGGAGGCTTCGACCCCAGGCAACAGCGCGCGAAGATCGTCGGCCATAAGGCCGGCCAGGATCTGCGCTTCGTCCCGGGTGAGTTCCAGCCTTTCAGGCGGTTCGCCCCCGGCCAGTTCCAGCGCCAGGACGGCGGGGCAGGCGATCAGCGACTCGTTCACGCAGGTTTTTCCGAACGGCAAAGGAACGCAATTCTACCATCCGGGCAGTTCGGGCTTTCGCCGGGCCGGGATGCGGGTTAGCCTTGCCGACACGCGTTCGTCGGCGATCGTCGGCGTCCGCGACCCCTTCGTCTTCGCATTTGGCTGCCTGCGGGCATCCCTTCGGTCTGGATCTTTTGTCAAAGCATGGATAAGACGCAAAAGCGCGTGGGTGTGGTCGGCGGTGTCCGCATTCCCTTCTGCCGCAATAACACGGCCTACGCCGACGTCGGCAACTTCGGCATGTCGGTCAAGGTGCTGGGTTCCCTGGTCGAGAAATTCGGTCTGCACGGGGTGGAACTGGGCGAGGTCGCCATGGGCGCCGTCATCCGTCATTCGTCGGACTGGAATCTCGCCCGCGAGGCGCTGCTCTCGTCGGGCCTGGCCCCGACCACGCCGGGCATCACGACCGCGCGGGCCTGCGGCACCTCGCTCGACAACGCCATCCTCATCGCGAACAAGATCGCCACGGGGCAGATCGACGCCGGCATTGCCGGCGGTTCGGACACCACCAGCGACGTGCCCATCGTCTACGGACAGAAGTTCCGCAAGCGTCTGCTGGCGCTGAACCGTGCAAAGACGCTGAAAGAGAAGCTGCAGGTCGCTACCCGCGGTTTCTCGCTCAAGGAACTCAAGCCGTCCTTCCCGGGCGTGGCCGAGCCGCGCACCGGCAAGTCCATGGGCGATCACTGCGAGCTGATGGCCAAGGAGTGGAAGGTCGGGCGCGTGGCGCAGGACGAACTGGCGCTGGCCAGCCATCATAAGCTCGCCGCGGCCTACGACGCCGGCTTCTTCGACGACCTGATCGTGCCGTTCCGCGGCTTGAAGCGCGACGGCTTCCTGCGCCCGGACACCACGCTGGAGAAGCTGGCGTCGCTCAAGCCGGCGTTCGACCGGGCGTCCGGGCAGGGCACCCTCACCGCGGGCAACTCCACCGGTCTTTCCGATGGCGCCGCGGCCGTGCTGCTCGCCAGCGACGAATGGGCCGCCGCACGCGGCCTGTCCATCCAGGCGTATCTCACTCATGCGCAGGTCTCGGCGGTGGACTTCGTCCACGGCGAAGGCCTGCTGATGGCGCCGACGGTGGCCGTCCCCCGCATGCTGGCGCAGGCCGGGCTCACCCTCGGCGATTTCGACTTCTACGAGATCCATGAAGCGTTCGCGGCCCAGGTGCTCTGCACGCTGCGTGCATGGGAGAGCGAGGACTATTGCCGCAACCGGCTGGGCCTTTCCGCCCCGCTGGGATCGATCGATCCGGCGAAGCTCAACGTCAACGGCTCCAGCCTCGCGACCGGCCATCCGTTTGCGGCGACGGGCGCCCGCATCGTCGCCACCCTGGCGAAGATGCTCGAGCAGAAGGGATCGGGCCGCGGCCTGATCTCCATCTGTACGGCAGGCGGCATGGGCGTCACGGCGATCCTCGAACGTCCCTGATCGGAAGGAGACGGCGCTCCGGCGCCGTTCGCGCTACGTCATGCTTGCACTACGCACCAGTACATCCCTCAGTGCCCTTGCCCTCGTGCTCGGCATCGCCTGCACCAGTTGGCTGACCGCACTTACCTACGAGCGCGCGCCCATGACGCGGCGCCTGGCCGAGGTCACGTTGCCTACGGCGGCGCCGGCGCTGGTCTCGAAGACGGTGTCGCAGATCGCGCCGTCGCCGAAGCCTGCGTCCAACACGTCGCATCCCGTGGCGTCATCGCGCACGCGGGCATCCGCTGCGCCGACGCGTACCTCGATCTCGCAAGCACCGCAGCCCGCGGCGCCGTCCCTGGTACCGGTCTTCATGCCGTCGCCGCGCTACCCGATGTCGGCCCTGCGCGCCCGGCGCGAGGGTCAGGTGGTGCTGAGCGTGACGGTCACGCCCGAGGGCGAGGTGGCTGGCGTCAGCGTGGGTCGCTCCAGCGGCGACGACGCGCTCGACCGGGCGGCCGAGGAAGCGGTTCGTGGTTGGCGCTTCGCCGCGGCGGGCAACCGCCCCGCGCACTACACCGCCGACCTGCCCATCAACTTCGAACTGACCGGTCGTTGATCGCTACAGAATGCCGGCGGCCGACGAGCCGAAGGCTGTGATCATCCGCGTGTAGATGAGTTTCAGCGACACGTCCACCTCGGGGAAGTCGCCCACGGCCTCGTAGCATTCGAAGAAGCGTGGATCGCTCCAGCGCATGGGGATGCAGCCCGGCTTGATTTCGTAGCTGGTGGCGTAGCGGAACGGCCAGAGATCGAAGAACGGCAGGCGCTCGGAAACGTCGCCGATGAACTCGTTGACCGACGAAAGCACCGGAATCGACTTCTGCCGCGGTGCGATGGTCCATGCATTGGCCGGCTGAGTGTCCTGCATGATCGAATCGCGCAGCCGGTCGGCGAAGCGCTTGTCGTACACGATCACACCGGACTCCGTGTTGTAGTGGTCCGAGCGCGGATCGAAGTTGTGCGTGCCGACCATGGCGAACGTGTCGTCGACCACGATCGACTTCGCATGGAGGCCGAAACGCACACCCGCGGTGAGCAACGGCGCCGGTCGGTTGCGCGGGCCGCGGCTGGCGCGGCTGCCGATGAAACCGATCGTATCCGACGGTGGCCACATGCCGCTGACCTCGGCGTGGCTGCCTGGGCGGCGTTCGCGGCCTCGGCGGCGCGCCGTGGCCGGTTCGCTCAGTGGCGGCGTTGCCACGTCGTTCGAATGACCTTCCAGCGCATCCGCATCGCCGTTGGCGGGATGCGGCTTCATTTCATAGATCTCGAAGCCGTAGTCGGTGAGATAGCGCTTGCGGTGCTTGTAGGACATCGCATAGACGGCGAACGCATCCGTCGACGCGAGCGAGTTGGTGGAGACCACCACGCGCGGCGGGTCCGGTTGCTGGCGCAAGGCGCTGAAGATCTTCTTGGCCGGTTTGCTCATCACCAGGTAGGGCGTCTGCAACACGATCTCGCTTTTGGCGTTGCGCACCAGCCCCATGATGTGTCGCGTGAGCGCACGCACTTCGCGACGCTTCGGCTCGTCCGTCTTGCCGGGCAGGTCGGACAGGTATTCCACGCGATTCAGGCGCAGGGTGGCCCGGCCAAGGTGCTCGTCGATCCAGGCGGGGTCGGTGGCGTTGGCGATCGTCTGCGCCACGCGCTCCGGATGCGTGTACTGGGGCGGATTCCAGTGCCTGGGATCGTCGGTGTCGGCGAGCAGCTCGCGGTTCACGTCGCGCAGATGGGTCAGCGGCGCGGAGCGCTTGTGGTTCCAGAACTGGTCGAAGCTGGCGCCCATCGCCTTCGCGGCGGGGCCGCCCACCATCACGTCGCGGTCGACGTAGTCGAAGCTGTCGTCCCAGTCGAAGTAGCGGTCCTCGTAGTTACGCCCGCCCGTGATGCCGATCAGGTCGTCCACCACGATCAGCTTGTTGTGCATGCGCTGGTTGAACTTGTAGAAGCAGCAGACGATGCCGGCCGCGAATTCCAGCGGCGGGGTGCGCGCGGCATGGAAGGTCGGGTTGTACAGCCGGATCTCCATGTGATCGCTCGCGCGGGCGAGGGCAGCCAGCAGGCCGGGATCGCGGAACGAGAACAGCTGGTCGGCAAGAATCCTCACATGGACGCCGCGGCGCGCGGCCTGGATCAGCTCGTCGAGCATGAGCTTGCCCGCGTCGTCCTGCTCCCAGATGTAGGTCTGCACGTCGATGGACTGGCGCGCCGCGCGAATCAGATTGATGCGCGCGGCCATGGCGCTCTCGCCATCCTCAAGCAACGTGGCGACGTGCACGGGCCGCGCGGCAGTGGAGGCGGCATCGGCTTCCAGGGCGGCGTCGATCAGCGGCGAGGGCGTGGCGCAGTGGGACGCATCGCTGGCGTCGCAGGTAGCCTGCCGATCGATCGTCAGAGTCACCACGGCATCGGCTTTGTGGATGCGTGCCGGCGACACCGAGCAGCCGGCTGCGGCGAGCGTGGCGATGAGAAGGAGAGGGGCAAGGAGGCGGCGCATGCCGCGGATCATAGGGGACGGCCGCCAACGCCACGTGAGTCCGTCCCCACGGGGCGGTGGATCAGGGCGGGATAAGCACGATCGCCATACCCAGGTTCACGCGGTCGGAGAGGGCGCCGCGGCGGCCCCTCATCTCGAAATCCGTACGGTCGATCATGCCCTGCAATTGCAGCACGCAGCCTGCCAGGGCCTGCGGAGGGCAACGGTTCGCCTGCAGATGGAAGGTGACCGGCTGGGTCACACCCCGCAGCGTGAGCTTGCCCTTCACGTCGCCGCCCTCGCTCAGCAGATGGAGCGGGGTCGGCGACGATTCGAAGTGGATGCTCGGAAAGCGCTTGGCATCGAAGAACTCGGGCGCCAGCACCCAACGGCGCAGGCGGGAGGATTCCATCTTGATGCTTTCGGTATCGATGTCGGCGCGAACGATCGCCGACTGGGTGGAGGGATCGATGGCGATGTCGCCACGAATGCCCTCGAAGCTGCCGGTGACCGTACTGACCCAGAGCAGCCGCACGCTGAACTGAGCGCGCGAACGCTGGGGATCGATGCGCAGGTCGGCGGCGGTGACAGGCGCCGCCGCCAGAAGCACGACGATCGCCGACAGCAGGTGGCGCATCCGCGGGGCTCAGTTAGGAGGGGACCAGAAGATGTCCAGCTTGGCCTTGCCTGGCTCAAGCGGCCCGTCGAAGTGAAGGCGGGCCATGCCGGCGGGAGGCATGCCGCGGTAGTCCTCGGAGCGGCCTTCGACGAGAAACGCGACCAGCTGCTCGATGCCGGGGTTGTGGCCGACCAGCACCACGCGTTCCGCGTCAGCATGCTTGTCGAGCAGGTCGTAGAGCATGCCGACGGTGGCGTCGTAGATCTCGTCGATATAAAGCGGTTCGATCTGGCCCAGTGCGAGGGCGGCGGTTTCCTTGGTGCGCTCGGCGGGCGAGCAAAGGACGCGGTCGTAGGAGACGTGGTGAGAGGCAAGCCATTCGCCAGCGGCGCGGGCTTCGTTGCGACCGTGTTCGGTCAGACGTCGCTCGCGATCGTCCTTGCCGTCCTTGCCGTGCGGGGTCGCTTCGGCATGGCGTAACAGGATGAGTTCGTGCATGGGTACGGTCTCTCCGCTGGGCCACCTTCGTGGCGTGATCGCTGACGCGTTGCCACCTGGCTCAGGTACTGCGCTTGATCCAGCGCAGCAGCTTGGCCCAGTCCTCCTGGTGACCGCGCACGTTTTCCGAGTGGTAGTCGAAGATGCCTTTACCGAGCGCCGTGAGCAAGACGTACGCTTGCGAGTCGCGAAGTTCCGCGACCACAGGAAATGGCGCGCGTTCGGCCAGTTCGGCGAGCGCCGATTGGCTGGCGTTGGTCCAGGGCTTGAGTCGGTTGCCCACCAGGCCGACCGGCAGCTTGCCGCGCTTGATCCGGTTGATGCCCTTGAGCACGGTAAGAAAGTCGAGCGTGGCGTCGAGGTCGAAGTGCGACGGCAGCACCGGCACGAGGATCACGTCCGCGTGTTCCAGGTACGGCTCGAGGTCTTTCTCGTCCACGCCCGCGGGCGTGTCCACGATCACCCGCTGCACGTCGCCTGGCAGCCGGTCGAAAGCACGTCGGCTACCCTCGATGGCCGTAACGGCCGGAACGTTTTCCGGACGTCGCGCCACCCAGCGCAGGCTGGAATGTTGTCGGTCGGCGTCGATGACGGCGGTCTGCTTGCCCGACTGGGCCCAATGGGTTGCCAGCTGGGTCACCAGCGTCGTCTTGCCGCAACCACCCTTGCTGCTTGCCACGAGCGTCGTAAGCATCCGCGCGCACCTGCCTGGGGAGGGCTCCTAGCCTACACATCCGGCGAGCGGCGGTCCAAGCCTGCGACGTTAGAACAGTTTCGCTCTGACCTTGGGCAGGATGACGAGGATCAGCGTCGCCAGGGGGCCGAGGAAGAGCGACAGTAACCACCAGAGCAGGCCGCTGCGGTTCTTGCCCTGGGCAAGCCCGGCATTGATCAGCGTGAGCGTGCCCCAGCCGACGAAGAAGCCGGCGCGCTCGCTGGCGATGAGGGCGAATTGGTCCACGATAAGCTCCCGTTCTGCCGCAGGATTTGGATAGGTACGACCATCGTCGATGGCGGCCCCCGGTCCTCGATAGTAACCGAGTTGGCAAACCAGTGACCTTGGACCATCATCCGCGCCCTCGCGATGTCCGCGAGGACGCGACCATGCAATGTGGTTCGCGCTTGGATGACACGTCGTCGAAGGTCTATGACCTCGACGTCTTCTCAGGAGAGAAACGCATGCCCCCTGCTTATCCTCGTATCTCGGTGCTCACGCGCCGCGCGATCGCTTGCGCGGTGCTGACGACGGCTTTTACGTCCTATGGTTCGGTAGCCAGCCCGGTTCAAGAAGAGCCTGCCGCCAGCCCTTGGCAAGACCGACTGGAGACCTTGCGCTACTGGACCCCGAAGCGCATGCGCGAGGCCGCGGTCCTTTCCAGCAGTTCGACCGGCAAGCCCATCGAACCGCCGGTGACGCCCGGTGGTGACGAAATCGGCTACGCGCCTGTGCCCTTGCCGTATGCGAGGTCCATGCCGACCCGTGTGACGGGTCAGTTGTTCTTTCATGACCCGTTGCGAAAGGAGGATGGGCACTGCTCAGCGTCCGTCGTTCAATCGGCGAGTCGGCGGTTGATCCTGACCGCAGCGCATTGCGTGGTTTCCGTGACGATCGAGCCGCCCCTCATGTGGAACGAGCACCTGATGTTCGTGCCGGCCTACGACGGAACACGTCCGCCCAGCGACAGCGCCTACGCACCGTACGGGGCCTGGCCGATTACCCGCGTTTATGTCTCGGCGGTCGGGAAGCAGAACCCTGTCACGCTCTTGCGGACGGACTACGACGTGGCAGTCGCCGGTGTATTCGACGACGCCGGCCCGATCGAAGATGTCGTTTGCGGCGGATTGATGCCGCGCCTGTCGAATCCGGACGATCCGATCACGTTCCCGAAGGTCAGGGTTGTCGGTTATCCCAGTGCCGCGGCTTATTCCGGGGCGGAGCAGTTCCATTGCGAAAGCTCCACGATGCTTTCCATCACGCCGAGCGGTATCAGGCTGCCGCAGTGCGGATTGGCAAGCGGTAACAGCGGCGGACCCGTGATGGTCGTGGACGACAACGAAGGCAACCTTGTTCAGGTGGCGGCCGTGGTGCACAACACGTTCGAGCAATCTCGGTTGCTTCCTTACGTCTATCCTGCGCTCGAAGCCATGGCCAACAGCGAGCATCGCCGAGGGTTGCCCGCCGCGCCGACCTCGCCCTGCCCCTGAGCCAAGCGGCTGCGCCTGCTGTCCGCAGGCGGTGGGCGCAGCTTCCGTTCATGGTCGAGCCGTATCCTTGTCGTTTTATTTCACGGAGATGGTCCATGCGGGGATGTCGCCTCTTGACCCTGGCCCTCGTGGGCTTGCTGTCGGTACCCGCCATGGCCGCCACGCCGTGGCCGGGTCCCACGAAGGCGCCGGCCAAAGCGCCTTTGGCGCAGAAGGACCAGACCAAGGCTCTGCTCCAGTTTCAGAAGGATCTCGCCAGCGTGCTGGCCCTGCGTACGGAGTCCGAGCCGCTTCTCGGTGCCGCGTTGCTTGCCCGTCCGCTGACCAATCCTCCCGAAGTGCTCAGCTACCACGCACTCCTCGAGCGCGCGTCGCGTAATGCCGACGCGGGTCCGCAGGTGACCTGGGCCCGCTTGGCCGACTGCGACGCCAAAGCCGGCAACTGCCCGAACACCGAGGCTCTCGACGCCCTGGAAAAGCAGGCGCCTGACAACGCCGCCGTCTGGCTGCTCAAGCTCGGTGTCGACGAACACAATGGCGCGAGCGATGCTGTGCGCGCCGACCTGGCCCGCGCGGCTGGCGCCAAGCTGTACGACGATTACCTCGGCGCCAGCCTCAAGGCGCTTGCAAACTCGGTGAGCCAGCTCCCGCCGCCGGCAGACACCTTTAATCCCCTGCAGGGCGCCGGCGCGGCGGGTGTGCAGATGGTGATCGTGTTCGGTCTGGCCAGCGGGCAACCGCTGCCGGGATTCCAGGCGACGGCGAAGTACTGCGAGGAAAACAAGACCGACGCGGGTGTCACCGCGGACTGTCTCAAGCTGGCGAAGGTGCTCGAGTGGGGCAGCAGCCCGCTGGGCCGCTCGCTCGGCCTGCACCTGCGCGAGACCCTCTCACCCGACAGCTCGGATCAGCAGTCGGCGAAGAACGCCCGCCTCAACCTGATCTGGCAGATGCAGCGTTTCGCTCAGCTCAATATGCAGGCACAGGGCGACAAGGCCACCGCACAGAAACTGCTGGCGCTCGCTCGCAGTGGCGGCACGGAAATGAGCGTGATCCTCGCCTCGCTGCGTGCCTACGGCATTCCGCCGGAAGCGCCTGCGGGTTGGGAGCCGGCGAAGGTCGAGAAGTAGAAGAGGTAGACAAGAAGAAAAGTCGCTCGTGTATTTTCGTGCGACGTGAAGCTTGGAAACAAGGAAAGCCCGGCTTCGGTGGATGCTGGGCTTTCGTTATTGGAACCTCGCGCTACTCCTTGTGCGCGGGCGTCGGATCGACATTCAGTTGGATGTCGCCACAGGCGAGCGCACCTTCGAGTCGAATTTTGACGAAGCTTTCTGCGAACGATTTTTCAAAGAGGTAAGGGCCTTTCTCATTCGAGTCCCAGCTGTACTTCCAGATCACTTTTCCATCGGCTCCCATGAGCGACACCCCTGCCGCGAAGGCAGCGATACGAAACTTGAGGGAGCTTGCGGGTGCAGCCAAGTCGATGACGGCTGCGCGCTTGTCGGGTCCTGGGCCAGGAACAATGGTGTTTACATTGTTCAGTACATACTTTCCGTGGGGAAATCCCGTTAACTCCTCCCAGCTCACCATCCAGCCACCGTCACTTGCAGCGATCGTTCCGACGCCGTCTGGGAGGTCTTGGGGCACCCTGATCGATTGGTACTCCATCCGACTAAAGCGGACGACGGTCGCTGACGCTTGGCTATGGTGGGGTGCTTTGTGGTCCATGACGGGCCTCCTCCTTGGCTAAATCGATGCTTGGCGCGGACGGCACGAGGCCTCATGACGCCAAGATGCAATGCCTGGCAGCTGTGGCGACCAAGCCTGCTGCGATTATCGAGGTCGTTCCTGTTCGCTCATATCGGTCATGCGTTGTAAGCGCATGGTGCGCGGAAACAGCAAAGAACAGCGCCGCGCTCTGCGACGGTTGGGATGATGGTTCGTGGCGTCATGAATGGAGTCGTCGGGAGCTTTGCGTTCGAGCCACGGTCAACGTCGCGAGACGACATAAAAAATGCCCTCGGCATGACCGAGGGCATCAGGTGCAGCGGTGTTGGCGTCTTGGGTCAGACGAGGTCTGAGCCCGCTGCCTGTACGTTCAAGTCACCAGCAGCGGAGCCGCTTCAATCGCCCAGCTGCTCGCGCATGAATTCCGGCTGCGCCAGCGCGCCCTTGTGCACGTCGGCGTTGTAGTACTTGGTGGCGAAGTTCTTGCTGATTGCACCGCGCTCGCGGAAACCCGACAGGTCGCCATCCTTGCGCGCCATGGTGCAGCTCCACCAGCCGGTGGGGTAGCACGGCTGCGGGAACGGGAGGGTACGCACCGCCTTGAAGCCCGAGGTGCGCATGGCCGAGCGCATGGCCTTGATGAGTTCGATGTGCGCCAGCGGCGACTCGGACTGCTGCACCAGGATGCCGCCATGGCGGAGCGCCTTGTAGCAGCTGCCGTAGAACGCGGCGTTGAACAGGCCTTCGGCCGGGCCCACCGGGTCGGTGGAGTCCACGATGATGAGGTCGATCGATTCCGGCTCGGCCTCGGCCATGTACTTGATGCCGTCGATGAACAGGAGTTCGGCGCGCGGGTCGTTGTTGGCGTCGCACAGCTCGGGGAAGTACTGCTCGGCAAGGCGGGTCACGCGCTCGTCGATCTCGACCTGCGTGGCCTTTTCCACTTCCTCGTGCTTGAGCACTTCGCGCAGCGTGCCGCAGTCGCCGCCACCGATGATGACGACGCGCTTGGCGCGGGCGTGAGTGAACAGCGCCGGGTGGGTCATCATCTCGTGGTACAGAAAGTTGTCGCGGCTGGTGAGCATCACGCAGCCGTCGATCACCATGAGGTTGCCCCAGTCGGTGGTCTGGTAGATCTCGATGGTCTGGAACGGGGTCTTCTCGGCGTGCAACAGGCGCTCGACGCGGAAACCGATGGAAGAGCCCGAAGCCTGGTGGGCTTCGGTAAACCAGCTGAGCTGCTGCTGCGACATGACGCTTTCCTGAAGACGAGTAGGGGACTAAACCGGGGATTGTACCGGCTCTGGGCCGGGATGCGGCCCAGCCCCGGCCGGAGCTGGCTGTAGGGCTTTCCCGACGGGGAGACGGCGATACCCGGATGTCACATCGCGCCGCTACAATAGGCGGCCTGCCGCCGGCCGTCCCGGCCGCGCAGCCAAAGTCTGGTCGGCCCCGCGGCGTGCGAGGCTCCCGGCCGCCAGGCCCGCTTCAGGTCAAGGTTCGCCGCTGCGACTGTTCCGCGCCCCCTGACGGGGACACGACACAATCACTTGGAGATCGTCACCCCCATGACGAACTGGACCACCGATCGCGCGAAGCTGACCTACGCGATCCCGCATTGGAGCAACGGCTACGTCGACGTAGCCGACAACGGCCACCTGCTGATCCGCCCCCGTGGCGACGGCGGCCCGGCGCTCGACCTGCCGGCGATCGTCGACCGCGCGCGGGCCGAAGGCCTCCGCCTGCCGCTGCTCGTACGCTTCCCCGACATCCTGGCCGACCGCCTTGCGCGGCTGCAGCAGGCGTTCGCCAAGGCGATCGACGACGCCGACTACGCGGGCTCTTACACCGCGATCTACCCGATCAAGGTGAACCAGCAGCGCGGCGTCGTCAGCGAACTGGTCGCCGCGGGCGAGCAGGGCTTCGGGCTTGAAGCCGGCTCCAAGCCCGAGTTGATGGCGGTGCTGGCGCATGCCCGGCCCGGCAGCATGGTCGTGTGCAACGGCTACAAGGACCGCGAATACGTCCGTCTTGCCCTCATCGGCCTCAAGCTGGGCCTGCGCGTGCACATCGTGATCGAGAAGCTGTCCGAACTCGATCACGTGTTCGCCGAGGCGAAGGCGCTGGACGTGGAGCCCCTGCTGGGCGTGCGCGTGCGTCTGGCCTCGATCGGCGCGGGCAAGTGGCAGAACACCGGTGGCGACAAGGGCAAGTTCGGCCTGAGCCCCGGCCAGGTGCTCGAGCTGATCGAGCGGCTGGACGCCGCGGGTCTGAAGCACACGCTGAAGCTGCAGCATTTCCACATGGGTTCGCAGATCTCGAACGTGCGCGACATCGCGGCGGGCATGCGCGAGGCCGTGCGTTACTTCGTGGAACTGCATCGTTTGGGCGTGCCGATCGACGTCGTGGACGTCGGCGGTGGCCTCGGCGTGGACTACGAGGGTACGCGCTCGCGCAGCTACAACTCGATCAATTACAGCCTGGGCCAGTACGCGGCGAGCATCGTGCAGCCGCTGGCCGAGGCCGTGGCCGAGCACGGGATGAAGGCGCCTACGATCTTCACCGAATCCGGCCGCGCCATGACCGCTCACCACGCGGTGATGGTGGTCAACGTGAGCGAAGTGGAGCCGGTGCCGCAGGGCGCCATTCCGCCGGAGCGCCCGGGCGAGCCCGCCGTGCTTCGCCACCTGCGCGACACCCACGCCGAACTCGATCATCGCCCCGCGCTGGAGCTTTTCCACGAGGCGCAGCATCACTTCGCCGAAGGTCAGGCTCTTTATGCGCTGGGGCAACTCGACCTGCGCGACCGCGCGCGTCTCGATGAACTGTTCTATGCCATCGCCAACGCGGTGCGGCCGCGCCTGCTTCCGGCCGAGCGCGCGCACCGTCAGGCGCTGGACGACCTGGACGAAAAGCTCGTCGACAAGTACTTCGTGAATTTCTCGGTCTTCGAGTCGGTGCCGGACATCTGGGCGATCGATCAGATCTTCCCGATCGTGCCGATCGCGCGTCTCGACGAGGAACCGCTGCGACGCGGCGTGATCGCCGACCTCACCTGCGACTCGGACGGCCGGATCGACCATTACGTGGACGCGGAAGGCGTGGACGTGAGCCTGCCGTTGCATGCGCTCAAAGAAGACGAATCCTACCGGCTCGGCATCTTCATGGTCGGCGCGTACCAGGAAACCCTGGGCGACATCCACAACCTGTTCGGCGACACCGACGCGGTGAACGTACGCGCCACGGCCGACGGCTACGAGTTCGCGCACATCCGTCGCGGCGATACGACGGACCTGATGCTCGACTACGTGGGCTACGACCTCAAGGCGTTGCGGAAGTCGTATGCGGATCGCCTCGCCGCCGCCGGTATCGTCGGCGCAGAAGCGGACACGCTTTACACGACGCTGGACAACGGCCTCACCGGCTACACCTACCTCGCCGAGAACGCGGGGCGCTGAGAAGAGGCGCGGTGCACCTTGTGCACCGCGCCGTCTCGTATGTTTCCACGCAGCATCCATCAGGCACGGCCATGACCCTCAAGACAGCATTCATCGGACTCGGCGCGATGGGCGCGCCCATGGCCGGTCATCTCCACGCCAAGGGCCTGCTCCAGGCCGTGGGCAATCGCTCGCAGGCGAAAGCCGATGCATTGGCGGCAGAGTTGGGTGTCGCGGCACCGTCTCTCGCCGAGATCGCGGCGTCCTGCGACGTCATCGTGCTTTGTGTGAGCGCCGATGCGGACGTCATCGGCGTGGTCAACGCGCTCGCGCCGTCGCTGAAGCAAGGCGCCACGGTCATCGATCACTCGACCGTCGCCCCGGCCACCGCGAAGAAGGCGGCGAGTCTGCTGGCGGACGTCGGCGCTGCGTTTCTGGATGCGCCGGTGTCGGGCGGTGTCGAGGGCGCGAAGAACGGCAAGCTCTCGATCATGGTCGGGGGCGACGCTGCCGTGCTCGAGCATGTGCGGCCGGTGCTGGAAGCCTACGGCGCGCGCATCACGCCCATGGGGGACGTCGGTAGCGGCCAGGCCACCAAGGCCGTGAATCAGGTACTGGTCGCGGGCATCGCGCAGGCGGTAACCGAAGGCCTCGCCCTGGGCGAAGCGCTCGGACTCGATCCGGAAAAGCTGATTCCCACCTTGTCTGCCGGCGCGGCCGGCAACTGGTTTCTCGACAAGCGTGGCGCCACGATGCTGCGAGACGAGTTCGCCGTCGGCTTCAAGCTCGCCCTGCTGCACAAGGATCTCGGCATCGTGCGCGGCATGGCCGACGAAGCCGGCACCGATCGCACCATCATCGAACGGTCGCTGGCCGACTTCGCCGAGTTGATGGCGCGAGGCTATGGCGACGACGACATCTCGGCCTTGATTCGGCTCAAGCGAAAGAGCTGATCGCGGCGCTCGTGTAGAAGCCGCCATGGCGGCGAGGGGGTGGGGTCTCACCGCTACCGCTACACCGCTCCGTCGGCTTCTCGCCGCCATGGCGGCTCCCACAGTCAGAATTCAGCACGAGGGGCGGCTGTTGGTGGGAGCCAGCCTGCTGGCGATGGGGGCTTGCCTCGCCGCTACACCGCTTCGTTGGCTTCTCGCCGCCAGGCGGCTCCCACAATCAGAATTCAGCACGAGGGACGGCTGTTGGTGGGAGCCAGCCTGCTGGCGATAGGGGCTTGCCTCGCCGCTACACCGCTTCGTTAGCTTCTCGCCGCCATGGCGGCTCCCACAATCAGAATTCAGCACGAGGGACGGCTGTTGGTGGGAGCCAGCCTGCTGGCGATAGGGCTTGCCTCGCCGCTACACCGCTTCGTTAGCTTCTCGCCGCCATGGCGGCTCCCACAATCAGAATTCAGCACGAGGGACGGCTGTTGGTGGGAGCCAGCCTGCTGGCGATAGGGCTTGCCTCGCCGCTGTGGGAGCCGCCATGGCGGCGAGGAAATGCACCTCACTCCCGCACGCTTTGTTGGCTTATCGCCGCTGCCACAGGTGTCCGACGACTAGCTGCCTTCTTTCAGTGCGATCGCGCTGATGCCGGCCGACTGCAGGCGCTGCTTCGTGCTTTCCAGTTCCGTGGCCGATTTGAACGGCCCCAGACGCACGCGGTTGTAAGTCTGCGCACCCACCTTCACCGACTGCACGTTGGCGACAAAGCCTTGGAGTGCCAGCTTCGCCTTGAGTGCCTCGGCGTCGCTCGCACTTGGGAACGCACCCACCTGAAGCAGGTAACCCGACCCGGCGGAAGCGGCGGCCGGTGCCGGTTGCGCTGGCACCGCGGTCACCGTCTGCGTGGTGGCCTTCGGCAGGTTGGCCGCTGCGGCGTTGGCCTGGGCCTGCTGCTGAGCCACCGCTGCCTGCTGGGCCTGAGCCTGCTGCTGGGCCGCCTGCTGCTGTTGCTGTTTCTGTTGAGCCTCCGCGCTGGCCTGCGCACGAATCTCCGCATCCGGAATGCGTACTTCCTTCTCCGAAAGCACGGAGTAGAAATCGTACGAGGGCTTCTTCGGCTTTTCCGGCTCGGCCTGGTCTACGACGCCCGGGTCGCTGCTCTTCTGCGCCGTGGCGTTGGGATTCGGTTCGGGGCCGTCGTGCTGGCGCATCATCGGCATCCAGGCACCGCGCATGGCGAACGCCATGAGCAGGGCGCCCGCAAGAATACCGATCAACGCCCAGCTCCAGCCCGGCATACCGCTGGAGCCGTTGCGGACGGCCTGGCGACCTTTGCCCTTCTTGCGTGTTGCCATTACATGCTCTCCGGGGCGGAAATGCCCAGCAGATCAAGACCGTTCTTGAGCACCTGCTGCGTTGCGGCCACGAGGGCCAGGCGTGCATCGCGCAGCTCGGCGTCGTCGACGATCCACTTGTGCTCGTGATAGTAGCTGTGAAGCGCGCCAGCGAGCTCGCGCAGGTATTGCGCGATCAGGTGCGGTTCGAGGTTGGCGGCAGCCGATTCCACGATCTCGGGGTACCGCGAGAGTTCCACCATCAAGATGGATTCGTGCTCGGTATCGAGGCGGTCGAGCTTCGACAGGCCGTGGCCTCGATCGGTGGTGAGGCCACGGTCGGCGAGCTCACGGAAGACACGACACGCGCGGGCGTGGGCGTACTGGATGTAGTACACCGGATTGTCGTTGCTCTGCGAGCGAGCGAGGTCGATGTCGAAGACCAGCTGCGAATCGGCTTTCCGCGCGATGAGGAAGTAACGCGTCGCGTCGCGCCCGGCTTCGTCGATGAGATCGCGCAACGTGACGTAGGAGCCGGCGCGCTTGGAGATCTTCACTTCCTCGCCGCCGCGCATCACCGTCACCATCTGGTGCAGCACGTACTCCGGCCAGTTCTTCGGAATGCCGGCATCGAGGGCCTGCAGGCCGGCTTTCACGCGAGCGAGCGAGCCATGGTGGTCCGAGCCCAGCTCGGTGATGGCGCGCTCGTAGCCGCGCTGCCACTTCGTGCGGTGATAGGCCACGTCCGGGAGGAAATAGGTGTAGGTGCCGTCGGACTTGCGCATGACGCGGTCCTTGTCGTCACCGAAATCGGTCGAGCGCAGCCAGAGTGCGCCGCCCTCTTCATAAGTGTGACCATGGGCGACCAGTTCGCGCACGGTCTCCTCGACCTTGCCCTCGGTGTAGAGGGAGGACTCCAGGTAATAGACGTCGAAGTCGACGCCGAACGCCTTGAGGTCGAGGTCCTGCTCGTGCCGCAGGTAGGCCACGGCGAAGCGGCGCACGTCGTCCAGATTGTCCGCATCGCCCGTGGCGGTGACGGTCTCGCCGTCGGCCTCCACGGACTCCTTCGCAAGGAAGGCGCGCGCGACCTCGGCGATGTAATCGCCCCGGTAGCCTGATTCCGGCCAGCCCGGCTCGTCCGGCGCGATGCCCTTGGCGCGCGCCTGAGTGGACAGGGCGAGGTTGGCGATCTGGACGCCTGCGTCGTTGTAGTAGAACTCGCGGAACACCTTCCAGCCGGCGGCGCCGAGAAGCCGGGCGAGGCTGTCGCCGATCGCCGCGGCACGGCCATGGCCTACGTGCAACGGACCGGTGGGGTTGGCCGAGACGAACTCCACGCCCGCCGTGCGGCCCGCGCCATCCTTGTTGTGGCCGTAGCGGTCGCCCTCGCCGAGCGCACGCACGATCTCGGCGTGGAACGCGGCAGGGGCGAGGAAGAAGTTGATGAAGCCCGGTCCGGCGATCTCCACCTTGCCGACCATCGGCGACGCCGGCAGCGCCTCGACCAGATCGGTCGCGATGTCGCGCGGCTTACGGCCCGCGGCTTTCGACATCATCATGGCGACGTTGGTGGCGAAGTCCCCGTGCTCGCGGCTGCGGGTGCGCTCGATGACGAACACAGGCGCGACGAAGTCGGACGGCAGTTTGCCTGACTCCCGCAACGCTCCGATGGCCTGCAGGACGAGTTGTTTCAGCTCTTGTTTCACGGGATGGGCGGCGCGGATATGGAACCGGCAATCGTAGCAGAAGGGGTGGATCGACCGTCTCCACGTATCCACAGCCTGTGGATAACTCTGTGGGCAATAAGGGGGACTCAGGCGTTTCCCTGGCGTTCGTCGTTGATGAAACCACTCCGTAACAGAGGGATTTCAATTAAATCATGTACTTGGATGAGTGACCTGCGCGCGGACAGCAACTGTGACGCCCAAGTGGCAAAAAGGCCCGGTGTGCATAAGTCGGGACAGCCGCGCCGTCACCGGGCTTGCGGATGCGCGTCACGGCCCTGTCATCGCCCCGCGTCACACTTCCCTTCGTGCCAGGTGTCTCCCCGGCCCGGCGGCACAACGGGTTACCTGCCCCCTCCCTCGAAGGTGACCCAGACGGCGCGAGCGGCACTCGCGCCGTTTTTTTTTGCGTGGCCGCCTTGGGGGGGGGCTACGCCACCAGCATCCCGCGCTCCGCCATGGAGAACGGGTCGCCCTGCCCGATGATCAGGTGGTCGAGCACCCGGATGTCCATCAGAGCGAGCGCATTGACCAGGGTGAGAGTGATGTCGCGGTCGGCGCGGCTAGGCTCGGCGATGCCCGAAGGGTGATTGTGGGCAAGGATCACCGCGCTCGCGTGGTGGCGCAGGCAAGCGCGGACCACTTCGCGCGGATAGACGCTGGCGCCGTCGATCGTACCCCTGAACAATTCTTCGTAGGCAAGCACGCGGTGCCGCGTGTCGAGAAACAGGCAGGCAAAGACTTCGGTACGCAGGTGACGCATCCGTGCGCGGAGGTATTCGGCGCTGTCGCGAGGGTTCTGGATGCACGGAAGCTGGACCAGCCCCTCGCCGAGGGCTCGCCGCGCCAACTCCAGGGTGGCAATCAGGCGAGCGCGCTTGACCGGCCCCACGCCGCTGACCCGCGGAAGATCGTCTGGTTCGGCGAGCAGCCGTCCAAGGCTGCCGGCCCCGGCGAGGAGTGCGCGGCCTGTCGCGACGGCATCGCATCCCATGCTTCCGTTGCCGAGCAGCACGGCCAGCAGTTCCGCGTCGGACAAGGCGGCGGCGCCGTGCGCGTAGAGGCGTTCGCGCGGGCGCTCGTGAGCGGCCCATGTTCGGATCGGCTGCGGGTGATACATCGCGGGGGATGCCGGTGCTTCGCGGACGGCAGCGGATTCGTCGGACGCGCGCTTCATATGCTCACCTCACGTGGATGCCCGCATGGGAAGCGCGGCGCGACCTACAATTTAGGGTTGCGGTGGGTGGCGTGACGATAGAACGATTCTGAAAAATCGCGCGCGCGGTGGGTCGCGGGTTTTCCGTTAAGCTTATGACCCTTCCGAACAGCGCCGTGTCGTCATGAGCCTTCGCCAGCGTCGCATCCTGATTGGCGTTACCGGAGGTATCGCTGCCTACAAGACCTGCGAACTGGTGCGCCGTCTGCGTGACCTCGACGCCGAGGTGCGCGTGGTGATGACCGAGGGCGCCACGCATTTCGTCACGCCCACCACGTTCCAGGCGCTTTCCGGTCAGCCGGTGCGCGTCAGCCTGTGGGACGAACACGGCGAAGCGGCGATGGGTCATATCGAACTCGCTCGCTGGGCCGAACGCGTGCTCATTGCCCCGGCCAGTGCCGATACGATCGCGCGGCTGGCGCACGGCTTGGCGGACGATCTGCTCTCGACGGTCGTGCTGGCGACCGCGGCACCGGTTTACGTGGCGCCCGCGATGAATCAGCAGATGTGGGCGAACCTCGCCGTGCAGGCGAACGTGGGCACGCTGCGAGTGCGCGGCATCGGCGTGCTTGGCCCGGCGGACGGCGATCAGGCCTGTGGCGACATCGGATCGGGCCGCATGCTGGAGCCGCACGAACTGCGCGACATCCTTGTGGCCTCGTTCGGCGAGCAGCCGCTGCGCGGCCGCACGGTGGTGGTCAGTGCCGGCCCGACGTACGAGGACATCGATCCGGTGCGCTTTATCGGCAATCGCAGCTCCGGTCGCATGGGGTTCGCCGTGGCTGCCGCGGCGCGCGATGCCGGCGCCGACGTCACGCTGATTGCCGGCCCGGTGAGCCTTCCCACGCCGCCGGGTATTCGGCGGGTGGACGTGCGCAGCGCTCGGCAGATGCACGACGCCGTGCTGGCTGCCGCAGAGCATGCCGACATCTACGTCGGTGCCGCGGCGGTGGGCGACTATCGACCGGATGTCGAGGCGGCGCACAAGTTGAAGAAGGCGGATGGCGCGCCGCTGCGCATCGAACTCATCGAGAACCCCGACATCATCGCCACGCTGTCGACCCGACCATCGCGTCCGTTCCTGGTCGGCTTCGCGGCGGAAACGCGCGAACTGGCCGGTTACGCGCAGGACAAGCTACGTCGCAAGCGTATAGACATGATCGCGGCCAACGAGGTCGGCGAAGGCAAGGGATTCGAAGTGGCGAACAACGCGCTGCACCTGTATTGGCCCGATGGCGACGCCACCCTCCCGGAGATGCCGAAGACGGAGCTGGCCCGCCGGCTCGTCGCATGCATCGCCGAACGATTCCTTTCCGGCACCGGACGCACCTCTTGATCGATATCGAACTGAAGATTCTCGACCCGCGCCTGGGCGACAGCATTCCGTTGCCCGAGCCTGCGACGGCGGGCAGCGCGGGCATGGACCTGCGCGCCGCCGTGAACGAACCGACGACGCTCGCCCCGGGACAGAGTCTGCTGGTACCGACCGGCATGGCCATTCACATCGGCGATCCGGCATGGTGTGCGCTCATCGTCCCGCGGTCGGGGCTCGGCCATAAGCAAGGCCTCGTGATGGGCAATCTGGTCGGCGTGATCGACGCCGATTACCAGGGTCCGTTGATGATTTCGTGCTGGAATCGCGGTAACGCCGACGTGACCATCGCGCCGGGCGACCGGATTGCGCAATTATTGCTGGTACCGGTGGGACGGGCGCGTTTGCGCGTGGTCGACGGATTCACCCCCTCGCAGCGGGGCGAGGGAGGATTCGGCTCCACGGGTGTTGGCTGATTCTCCGAGGGATAAAGGGGCACCATGGCTCGGAAAGAGGGAGGGGCGGGACGTATGTCCCGGGTCGATCTGCGACGTCTGCTGCCCCTCGCCGGGGCGACGTTGCTGCTCGTGGCGGGCGCGTTCTGCGCGTGGCAGGCATGGCTGATCGCCGACGAGGGCAGCGCGGCCGAGCGTACGCGTGAAGCCCAGCGCCAGGCGGTACGCGAGCTGAGCGACCTCGTGGCGACGAAGCGCCAGGGCCTGCATCGGGTGCTCGGCGACGCCGGCATGGCGGCCGGCATCGAGGACCGCACGGCCGCCGCGGAACGCCTGCGCGCGGCCCTGCCCGGCGCGCGCAACGTGGAGGTCTACAGCGGCGGGCTCGATGAAGTGGTGCGCGCCAACTACCGGGACTTCGGCTATGCGAAGGCTGCGCAGTTGATGGCGGCACTGGGCTCGGAAGGTTCCCCGCCCGCGTCCACGTCGCTGCACGGCGGCGAGCGTCGGTTGACCATCGTCGAGCCGGTGAACGTCGATGGCTCGGTGCACGACTGGATCTGGGTCGAGTATCCCTTTGACGAGGTTGCCGCTCGTTTCGACGGCCTCTCTCCCGGCGCGGGTCGTATCGAGCTGCGTCAGGGCGACGGTCGCGACAGCCTGTCACTGCTTTCGAAGGGATCGCGGTCGGCCGACCTGGAGCCCGAAGGCCAGCGCGTGACGGGCACCACGTTGTTCGTCTTCGCGGCGATGCCGCAGGCTTTCATCGTCATTCCCCATTCGGAGGTGTTGGCTGTACTGCTGACGCTCGTCGGTCTTGGCGGCGGCGCGCTCTTGCTTTGGGCGTCGCAACGGCGCACGGCGGTCGAGCCGGAGGCCGTGCCCGACGAAGACGTGCTGCTGGCAGACGTCGTTCGCGCACCCAAGCTTCCACCCCCGCCGGCCGCACTTGCCCCGCCACCGCCCACGCCCGCGCCGCGTGCGCCGACCGCCGTGGATCGGGCGATCTTCCGTGCTTACGACATCCGCGGCGTGGTGGGGACAGCGCTCACGGCCGACGTGGCCCATCGCATCGGCCAGGCGGTGGGTGCGTGCATGCTCGAGCGCGACCTTCGCGAGATCGTGGTCGGCCGCGACGGGCGGTTGTCAGGTCCCGAACTCGCGAATGCGTTGTCCGACGGCCTGCGTGCGGCGGGCATCGACGTGATCGACCTCGGCATGGTGCCGACGCCGCTGGTCTACTTCGCGGCGTATCACTTTGGTACGGGATGCGGCGTTGCGGTCACCGGTAGCCACAATCCGTCGGACCATAACGGCTTCAAGATCGTCATCGGTGGCGAGACCCTCGCGGAGGAGGCCATCGCCGATCTCTATCGGCGCATCGCCGGAGATCGGTTGCCCTCCGACGGCGGCGGCACGTGGCGCGAGCAGTCGATCGTGGACGCCTACGTGTCGCGCGTGGCCGGCGACGTCGCTGCGGAGCGCCGCCTGAAGGTGGTGGTCGACGCTGGCAACGGCGCTGCGGGTGCTGTCGCGCCACGCGTGCTGGAGGACATCGGTTGCGAGGTGATCCCTCTCTACTGCGATGTGGACGGTCATTTTCCCAATCACCACCCGGACCCGTCCGATCCACGCAACCTTGCGGACCTCATCGCGGCGGTGCACACGATCGGCGCGGACATCGGCGTGGCATTCGACGGCGATGGCGACCGGCTCGGTGTCGTGACCCAGGCCGGCGAGATCATCTACCCCGACCGCCTGCTGATGCTGTTCGCCCAGGACGTGCTGGCGCGCAATCCGGGCGCTACGGTGATCTACGACGTGAAGTGCACCGGCCATCTACGCCCGGTGATCCAGCAAGCGGCGGGCGTGCCCTTGATGTGGCGTACCGGGCATTCGCTGATCAAGGCGAAGATGCGCGAGACCGGCGCGGCGCTGGCGGGTGAAATGAGCGGCCACTTCTTCTTTGCCGACAACAACCGCTGGTATGGCTTCGACGACGGTATCTACGCCGCCGCTCGACTGCTCGAAATCGTGGCGGGCGACCTGGAAGAACGCTCCGTCACCGAGTTGTTCGACAGCCTGCCCAAGAGCGTGTCCACCCCGGAGCTTCGCCTACCCATGGCCGAAGGCGACCACCTGCGCTTCATGGACGCATTCCGCGCCTCGGCCACGTTCGAGGATGCGCGGGTGACGACGATCGACGGCATCCGCGCGGATTGGCCGGACGGATGGGGTCTCGTGCGGGCGTCGAATACGTCGCCTGCGCTGATCTTCCGTTTCGATGCCGACAACGGGCGCTCGCTCGAGCGGGTCAAGCAGACGTTCCGCGAACGCCTGCTGGCCGTGGACAGCCACCTGGTGCTGCCCTTCTAGGGCAGCACTCAGTTCCCCGGGTTCGCCGCGGCCGCCTTGAGTTCGCGGTAGTGGCGCAGTTGCGCGTCCGTGTTGGCCCGCGCGGCTTCCTTGGCCGCCTGCTGGCGCTGTAGCGTCGCGCGCAGGGAGGCCACCGTATTGCGCTGCTCCGCGATGCGATCGTTGAGGTACTTGGGCACCGGCTGCTTGGCGCGTTCCATGTCGCCCGCGCGAGTGAGCAGATCCGCCAGGGCCTTCTCCTGGCCTTGCAGGTTCAGCCGCGTGGTTCGCGCCGCCTGCTCGAAGTTGTCCAGTTCCGCGTTCTTGGCGGCGGCGAAGGAGGCTTCATCGGGGTAGGCGTTCAACATCTGCGCGTCCTCGCGCTGACGCTGCTGCCGTGCCTGTTCCTCTGCCGCGCGCTGGTCGGCCAGCGCCTTGGCGGCTGCGCGTTCTTCGGGCGTCAGCTGGCGGTCCACATGGCGCACCACGACTCCCGCCGGATTGACGACGTCGTAGCCCACCTTCATCGCGTCGGACGTGAGGCTATCGCTGAAATAGGACTGCCCGGAGGCGTCCTTCCAGCGGTAACGGTAGCCATTGCTGTTGGTGTTCTGGGCCAGCGCGGTCGTGCCTATGCACAAGGCCGCCCCCGCCAGGATCAATCGCGCTGCTCGCATGCTTTCCCCTCCTGTGGGCGGAGTATAGCCAGCGGACGAGGAACCATCGCGCATGGCCGGGAGGTTAGCCCGGCCACGTGACGCAGTCGCGGTTTCGCTCAGGTCGACACGCCGTATTCCTCGCGGTAGGCGAGCAGTCGGCGGTGCTCCGCTGCCAAAGCGGGGTTTTCGCCGGCATAGGCGAGCACGTCGGCCAGGCTCGCGATCGCGATGACGGGAATGCCGAACTGCGCCGACACCTCCTGCGCAGCCGACAACTCGCCCTGGCCGCGCTCCTGTCGGTCCAGTGCAATCAGCACGCCCGCCGGCTCGGCGCCCTGCGCCCGGATGAGTTCGAGCGATTCGCGCACGGCCGTGCCGGCGGTCATCACGTCGTCCACGATCAGCACGCGGCCGCGCAACGGGGCGCCGACGAGGGTGCCGCCCTCGCCATGGCTTTTCGCTTCCTTGCGGTTATAGGCCCAGGGCACGTCGCGGCCCTGCGTATCGGCGAGCGCGATGGCGGTGGCCGCGGCGAGGGCGATGCCCTTGTAGGCCGGGCCGAACAGCATGTCGAACGGCACGCCGGAGCGCGTGGCGGCTTCGGCATAGGCGCGCCCGAGTCGGCCCAGGGCCGCACCGGAGTCGATCCGGCCCATGTTGAAGAAGTAAGGACTGCTGCGGCCGGACTTCAGCGTGAATTCGCCGAAGCGGAGAACGTCGCGGGCGAGGGTGAGTTCAATGAATTCGCGCTGGTAATCGTGCACGGGCCGTCTCGTCTAGGGATGGGAAGAAGGCAGCGGGTACCAGAGCATGTGCTGCGGTCCCGCACTGCCGCCATGGTACAACTCGCCGCTGTCGCAGTATCCGGCGCGCTGGTACGCGCGCACCGCGGCGGCATTACGCACGTTGACCGTGAGCAGGATGCGCGTGCGATCGGGGTGGCGGCGCGCCACCTCGTCATGGATCGCGGCGAGCGCGGCCGCGCCCAGCCCCTGGCCTTGCCGGGTGGCGTCGATCAGAAAACTGCGCAGGGCCACGGCGCCCGTTGCCAACGGATGGTCGCCGAGCGCATGGGCATGGCGATCGATCCGTACGTAACCGACGGGATCGTCCCCGTGCAGCAAGGCAAACGCTTCGCTGCCCGGGCACACGGCGACGTCGGCCAGGGAATCGGCGACATGGCCGACGAAGGCGACCTGGTCGGGATGAACGGCAAGGGCTAGCACGGCAGGACGCAGCGCGTCGTCGACCGGCAGCACGCGAATCGTGGGAGGCATGCGCCCATTGTAGAGGACGCACGGTTGAGGGGCCGCGGCGAGAGTCCGCAGCGGTCTGGGAGACATCGGCTGCGGGTTATGATGGCGGATCGTCGAACGTCATCTGCAAGGTCCCATGCGCATTATTTCGCTGAATGCCAACGGCATCCGCTCCGCCGCCACCAAGGGCTTCTTCGAGTGGCTGCGCAAGCAGGACGCCGACGTCGTCTGCCTGCAGGAAACCAAGGCCCAGGAGGCGCAGCTCACCGATCCCATGTTCCGTCCCGATGGGCATCACTGCTTCTATCACGACGCTCGCAGCAAGAAGGGCTACAGCGGTGTGGCCATCTATTCGAAGCGTGAGCCGGACGAAGTGCGCGTGTCGCTGGGTCGGGAGGACTTCGACTGCGAGGGCCGCTACATCGAGGCCCGCTACGGCAACCTCAGCGTCGTGTCCTTCTACATCCCGTCCGGGTCGTCGGGCGACGAACGTCAGCAGTACAAGTTCCGGATCATGGAATGGCTGACGCCGATCCTGCGCGAGTGGGCGACGAGCGGCCGCGATTACGTGTTGTGTGGCGATTGGAACATCGTGCACACGAAAAACGACATCAAGAACTGGACGTCGAATCAGAAGAACTCGGGTTGCCTGCCCGAGGAACGCGCCTGGCTTGACCTCCTCTTCAAGGAGATCGGCTGGGTCGACAGTTTCCGTGCGATCAAGCCCGATGCGGTGGAGTACACCTGGTGGTCGAACCGCGGCCAGGCGCGGGCGAACAACGTCGGTTGGCGCATCGACTACCAGATCGTGACCCCAGGCCTTCGCGATCGCTTGCGCGGCTGCTCGATCTATCGCGACGAGCGTTTCTCGGACCACGCCCCGTTCACCGTGGACTACGCCGAGTGAGCGAGCCGACAGGCGCGGTTCGCTACAAGGGCTTGCGCGGCGTTGTGGCGGCGTTCGCCCAGCCTGGCGCCGTCATCATGCTGTTCTTCGGCCTGGCCTCGGGCCTGCCGTTCCTGCTGGTGGGCAACACGCTCTCGGCATGGCTTCGGGAGTCCGGCGTGGACTACGGGGCGATCGGCATCGCCAGCTACGTGACCTTTGCCTATAACTTCAAGTTTCTCTGGTCGCCCGCCGTCGATCGGTTCAAGTTGCCGCTATTCGGTCGGCTTGGCCTGCGTCGGGGTTGGATGATGTTCGCCCTGGTGCTGCTGGCGGCCGGCCTGCTCGGCATGGCCGCCATGCCGCCGACAGCCTCACTGCTGCGCTTCATGGCGATGACGCTGGTGGCCGCACTGGCCGGTGCCACCATCGACATCGTGGTAGACGCTTACCGCGTGGAGATCGCGCCGCAGGAAGCGCAGGGTGCGCTGGCCGCGACCTATACGCTGGGTTACCGCCTCGGGTTGATCGCCGGTGGCGCAGGCATCCTCCTCCTCGCCGACGCGCTGGGCTGGCAGGCAGGCTATCTCGCCATCTGCGGGTTGCTCATCATTCCCATCGTTGCCGTGCTGGTCGCCCGCGAGCCCGAGCACCGCGTGCGCGAGCGCGTGCCGCTTCGGGTTGCCGTGCAGGAAGGCTTCGTCGAGCCCTTCCGCGACTTTCTTTCGCGCTATGGCCTTGGCCTTGCGCTGGGGCTGCTGCTGTTCGTGGCGCTGTTCCGTCTGCCCGACCAGATGCTTGGCGTGATGGCGTATCCGTTCTATCAGGATGCCGGGTTCAGCAAGACCCAGATCGCCGAGGTGTCGAAGGTCTATGGCGTCATCATCGGCATCGCTGGGGCGCTGCTCGGTGGCTGGGCCGTGACACGCTTCGAGATGCGCCGTTTGCTGGCGATCTCGGCGGTCGGCGTCGCGCTGTCGAACATGCTTTACCTGATCATGGCGAACCACCCCGGTCAGACCTGGGCATTCGTTGCCACGCTGTCCGGCGACAACTTCGCCCAGGGGTTCGCGGGTCCGGTTCTTGTCGCCTTCATGTCAGGTCTGGTCAACCGCAGCTTTACGGCCACGCAGTACGCCTTGCTGAGCGCGCTGGCAAACCTGCCCGGCAAGTTGCTCGGCGGGTTCTCCGGCTTTCTCGTCAAGAGCGACGGGTACCCCTCGCTGTTCGTTGTCAGCACGATATCCATCGTGCCGACGCTGATCGTGCTGGCAGTGCTGTGGCGACGGATGCCGGTGCCGGCACATAGCCGGACGGACTAATGACCTCGGCCGGACGGACGAGCTTCGTCGCTTGCCAAAACTGTGTAAGATCGCCGCCACAGGGGGCATGCGCGAGGAGGTTACGCACGTGCCGGATATAGTGGTGAGACATATCGACGAGCAGATGGCGGAGCGCATCAAGACGCTTGCGCGCGAACGCCGCTGGTCGATCAACGAGGTGATCCTGCACGCGTTGCGCTACGGGCTCGGCTTGAGCCCGGGTGACGTGTTCAACGAGCTTTTGCTCGAACCAGGCGATATCGCGCGCCTCACCGGCGCATGGGATGCGGAAGAGCAGGCCGCGTTTCAGGATGCGCTGTCCGCCCTGGCGCAGGCCTCGCCTTCTGCGCTGGCCGATGTCGTCCCGCGCCCTGCGAAGACTTCCGAGACTTTCTGATCGTTGTGGAAGCCGCGTTTGGTGACCTCCTGTGGGAGCCGCCTGTGGGAGCCGCTATAGCGGCGAGGGTAACCTCGCGGCTACACCGCTTCGCCAGGACTCGACCTTGCGGCTACACCGCTTCGTTGGCTTCTCGCCGCCATGGCGGCTCCCACAAGGATGGCGGTTCTACCGGCGCTCACGGCGCTGCGTAGAGGGCGCCAAGCAACCGCAGGCCACGGGCACCAGTCACCGCGGGTAGATTCCCAGGCTCACCGCGCAGGCGGCGGTACGCGAGCCACGCGAATGCCATGGCCTCCATGGCGTCGGGATCGATGCCGAAGGCCGAGCTGGTGTGCAGCGGCCGGCCTTCCAGTCGACTGGCGATCGCCTGCATCAATGCGGTGTTATGCACCCCGCCACCGCAGGCGACGACATCGATGGCGTCACCTGCATGAAGTGCAATGGCGTCGGCCACCGAGTGAGCGCTGACGGCCAGTAGCGTCGCCTGCACGTCTTCCGGCGAAAGCTCGGCCACGCGCGAATGCATGTCGAGCCATGCCAGGTGGAAATGCTCGCGCCCGGTGCTCTTCGGCGGCGGCAGTGCGAAATAGGCGTCGTCCAGGAGCTCGGCAAGCAACGCGTCGTCGATACGGCCGGATGCCGCGAAGTGGCCGTCGCGGTCGAAGGCTTCGCCGCGATGGCGCAGGCACCAGGCATCCATGAGGCCATTGGCCGGGCCTGTATCGAAGCCGGTGATCGCACCCGACGCGTCCAGACGCGTGACGTTGGCGATGCCACCCAGGTTCAAGACCACGCGGGCGCCATGCTCCGGGCGGAGCACGGTGGCGTGGAAGGCCGGTACGAGAGGAGCGCCTTGTCCGCCCGCCGCGACGTCGGCGCGACGGAAGTCGGCGACCGTGGCGATGCCCGTGCATTCCGCGATGACGGAGGGATCGCCCACTTGCAGGGTGAAAGGGTAGTCGCCGCTAGGGCGATGGCGGATCGTTTGTCCGTGCGAGCCGATGGCGATCACGTCGCGCGAAGACACGCCAGCTGACGCGAGCAGTGCGCTGGCCGCATTCGCAAAGGCGCGACCGATGGCGACGTCCAGTCGACCGTAGGCGTCGAGGTCGAGGCGGATCTCGTCCTGCGCCACGGCCAGGACCTGGCGACGGAGGTGATCGTCCCAAGGATGCGTCGCGGCCGCGCGCAGCGCGGGGCGGCCGTTGTCGAAGTGGACCAGCGCAGCGTCGATGCCGTCTGCGCTGGTGCCCGAAATAAGGCCGAGGTAGAGGCCGTCCATGCCCTGGGTCATGGGTCAGTCGTTGTCTTGCTTGCCGGTGTCCGTGCGGGCCAGCTTGACGTTGCTGTCGACTTGATTGAGTCGCGCCAGTTGTGGCCCAACCACTTCCTTCTTGAACTTCGCGAGCTGCGCCGCCGGCAACGGTTCGGGCTTGGGCAGGGTGACCGTCTGCGGATCGCGCTGCACGTTGTTGACGCGGAATTCGTAATGCAGGTGCGGGCCGGTGGCGAGGCCGGTCATGCCGACGTAGCCGATGGTGCTGCCCTGGCTCACGCGCTGGCCGACGCGCAAGTTCGCAAAGCGCGACATGTGCCCGTAGGCCGTGCTGATGGTGGCGTTGTGCTGGATGACCACGAAGTTGCCGTAGCCGTTCATCCAGCCGCGGAACTTGACCACACCGTCGCCCGCCGCGTGAATGGGCGTGCCGGTGGGCGCGGCATAATCGACGCCCTTGTGCGCGCGCATCTTGCCGAGGATGGGATGCATGCGACCGGCGCTGAACTGCGACGAGATGCGGGTGAAGTCGACGGGGATGCGCAGGAACGAGCCGGTAAGCGGACGACCTTCCTCGCTGAAGTAGCTGACCTTGCCGTCGCTGTTCTTGAAGCGGTACGCGGTATAGCGCTTGCCCTGGTTCACGAACTCGGCGGCAACGATGTCGCCTTCGCGCAGGAACGCGCCATCGCTGTACACGTCGTCATAGATGACGGTGAAGTTGTCGCCGACGCGCAGGTCCTGCACGAAGTCGATATCGAACTTGAACACTTCGGCGAGCTTCAACACCATCGCGTTGCTCATGCCGGCCTTGGATGCGGCACCGAACAACGAGCTGTCGATCTCGCCGTGGGCGATGTGCTCGCGACGCTGCACGTCGCGCTTCTGCGTGGTGAGCTGCGGCGATGCACCGTCGAGACGCAACGTGGCGATGCTGGCTTCGTCCTGATCGAAGCGCACGCCCTTGAGGACGTGGTCGCCGCCGATAAGGAACTGGAATTCCTGGCCCGGCTTGATCTGGTGGAAGGCCTTCGAACCGCCCGCGCCGTCGATGACGTGCTGCAGGTCGGTCATGCTGAGACCCTGGGCAAGGAAAATGTCGGCGAGGGTCTGGCCAGGCTGCACCTGGACCGTCTGCCACGTCTCCACAGGGGCAAGCGGCTTGATGCTGGCGGGATCGATCTTCGGTACGGCCAGCGGGACAACGGCGTGGATCGGTGGCGTGGCGCTGGTGACCGTCTGCTTCTTCATCGCGCCGGCCCAGGCCGGAATCACGAGCGCCGACAGAATGACCAGGAGGAACGCGGTGCCGGCGAGGATCCACCGTTCGCGTGTCCAGCTCAGCGGTTCCGCGGACGCATTGCGACTGAAGGACCAATGAGCGGCGCGACTATCATAGAAGTGCGAATGACGGCGCTGCGCCTTGCGCCGGATGGCCTGCTTGCGTGCGTCATGCGCTCCGCGGTTCACATCACCCATTGTCTTTCTTGTATCCGCTCGCCCCGACTTGTCGCGTACCATAGCGGCCCTGTGCAAAGGCCGTCAACGCCTTTCCCATCAAGGCTTTGCATCGCTTCTTGCGGTTAACGCACAATTAACCCCACGGCGTCTTCACATACGAATGTGAAGGCCGAAGACCCATTCGAATGAGAGAACGCATGAACGAGCTGGACCAGGCCCTGGCGCTGATCGCCCGCGGCGCCGACGAGATCATCAAGAAGGACGACCTCGAGGCGCGTCTCAAGCTGGGGCGCCCGCTGCGCATCAAGGCGGGCTTCGACCCGACGGCGCCGGACCTGCATCTGGGCCATACGGTGTTGCTCAACAAGATGCGCCAGTTCCAGGACCTGGGTCACCAGGTCATCTTCCTGATCGGTGACTTCACGGGAATGATCGGCGATCCGACCGGCAAGAACGTGACGCGCAAGCCGCTGACCCGCGAGGACGTGCTGGCCAACGCGGAAACCTACGCCGAGCAGGTCTACAAGGTGCTCGACCGCGACAAGACGGAGCTTCGCTTCAATTCCGAGTGGTTCGGCAAGATGGGCGCGGCGGACATGATCCGCCTCGCCGCGCAGCACACGGTGGCGCGCATGCTCGAGCGCGACGATTTCGCCAAGCGTTACAAGTCGGAGCAGCCGATCGCGATCCACGAGTTCCTCTACCCCCTGGTGCAGGGGTATGACTCGGTGGCCCTCGAATGTGACGTGGAACTCGGCGGCACGGACCAGAAGTTCAACCTGCTGATGGGGCGTGCCCTGCAGGAGCACCACGGCCAGCCGCCG